>DATNEZ010000449.1:0-4131 GCA_035606645.1 Binatia bacterium | reverse complement strand
TGGAGCAGGGTCCGGCTCGTCAGGATGGCGGATTGCGTCTTGAGATAGTCCCGCTGGCCGACGCGATCTCCGGGAATGGGATCCGAGACCAGCAGGCGCGGGGCCTCCCGATTTGCGAGCAGGGTGACCTTGGCCTCGTACACCTTCGGCTGGAGGGCGGTCCCGGCTCCCACCGCCGCGGTCAGGGCCGCGGTGAATCCCAGGATGAGCCACTTCCGGTTCCGGAGAACCTGAAGATAGGCCCGGAGATCGAATTCCTGTTCCCGTCGAGAATCGTCCGACATTCTTTCGCCTTTCGCCATGGCCTCGCTGCCGTTAAGAGGACCCCAGCGCCCGGAAGACGACGCTGAGTGTCTTGAACAGTATCTGAAAATCCAGGAGCACGGAGCGCTCCCGGACGTATTCGACATCCAGCCGGATCCAGTCGTGGAACGAGGACTTGCTCCGGCCGCTCACCTGCCAGAGGCCGGTGATCCCCGGCTCCACCTTGAGCCTCACGTCACGCCAGGCCGGGCAGAACCGCATTTCCCTGGCGGCGAGCGGCCGCGGGCCGACCAGGCTCATCTCCCCCTTCAGGACGTTCCACAGCTGCGGCACCTCGTCGATGCTGTACTTGCGCAGGAACCGTCCCAGGGCGGTCGATCGCGGGTCGTTCTCGATCTTGAAGACCGGCCCATCCACCTCGTTGAGAGGTCGCAGGTCCGCCTGCATCTTCTCCGCGTCCTTGACCATGGTCCGGAACTTGACCATCCAGAACTCCCGGCCGTTGCGGCCGCACCGCCTCTGCCGGAAGAAGATCGGGCCCGGGCTGGTCAGCTTGATCGCCAGGGCCACGGCCAGGATCAGAGGCAGCTGCACGACGAGACCGATCGTCGCGACTCCGAGGTCGAGGAGGCGCTTGATCGTCTGGTAGAGGAGGTACCGGGACTGGCTCTGGGCGTACTGGCCGGCCGATCCCGCCACCCCCTGAATGAGGAGCTCGGTGTCGGCCAGGTCGATCTCGCCGGCGTCCACGTTCTCGGGAATGGCGACGACCTCGCGGAGCATCTGCCCCGGCGCGATCACGGTGTCGGCAGCCAGGACGCAGCCTTCGACGCTGGAATTCCGCTCCACCCGCGAGCCCGGCAGCATGAGACTCTCCCGCACGATGGTCCCCTCTTCCACGACGCAGCCGTCTCCGACGCAGGCCGGTCCGATGATCTGGGCGTCGGGAGCGATGATGCAGTCGCGCCCGATCATCACCGGCCCGTGCAGGATCGCCTGAGGAGAGACGTCGCTCCCCCGCCCCACCCAGACCCGATCGGCGATCTGCCCGTCGAAGCGGTACCCGTTCACCTCCCCGCGGAGGATGGATCGATTGAGGCTCAGGTAATCCTTCATCTCCAGGATATCCCGGGAGTAGCCCTTGAGCTCGCAGGCGAACACCGGCTTCCCGTCCTGGCGCAGCCGGGGGAGGAGCTGTTCCTTGATGTCGTAGTAGACCTCGGGCTCGATGGCGGAGAGGACCGCCGGGTCGAACACGTAGACCCCCATGGGCCGCGACGACTGGGGCGCGCGATCCGTGAGGTTGCGGATCTGGATCCCCTCCACCCGGGCCCCCTCGCCGAGCCGCAGCTCCATGTGGTGCCAGTCCCGCGATTCGGGGAAATGGCGCTTCACGCCCAGCGTGGCCAGGGCGCCGCGCGACCGGTGGAACTCCGCCAGCGCCTTCAGGTCGGCATCGAGGAAGAGGCTCCCCTGGATCACCAGGAAGGGCTCGCGGCCGATGAAATCGGCCAGGGGCAGCAGGCACCCCGCGGTCCCCCGGGGCAATGCCTCGCTCGAGTACTGCAGGCTCAGCCCGTACCGCCGGCCGTCGCCGAGGACGTCCCGATAGGTATCGTCGTCCGCGTTGACGGCCAGGACCACCTCGCGGATCCCGTTCTTCTTGAGCAGATCGAGCAGGTACTCCACCATAGGCCGATTGGCCACCGGCAGCAGCGGCCTGGGCAACGTGTGAATCATGGGCGCCAGGCGCGTGTTCTGCCCACCGGCGAGGATGATCGTCTTCATCGCCGTCCCTCCGAGATGGCGACCGGCAGGGTGGGGAGGCTCGTGGCCCTCCGCGCACGCCCCGGCGCAGCTCCGTATGCGTCTTCGAGCTGGGAAATCATTCTCTCCTTCGCGAAATTCGTCTCTGCGGCCTGCCGTCCCGCCGCGCCCATCCGCCGCCGCAGGGACGGATCGGCCAGAAGGCCCTCGATCGAACCGGTCAGGCCCGGAACGTCACCGGCCGGCACCAGCCGTCCCGTGACTCCGGGAACCACCATCTCCGGAATGCCGCCGACCGCCGTGGCGACGACCGGGAGTCCCGTGGCCATCGCCTCCATCAGGGTGACCGGCGTGTTGTCGGCGAGGGTCGGAAGGACGAACAGGTCGCCGCGCCGGTATTCCGCCGGCATGTCCTCCCTCGGGACCCTGCCGGCGATCTCGACCCCCTCGACGCCGGCCAGGCCCTCCGGCGGATCGCCCACGACCCTCAGCCGGAGCCCCGGATGCGCCTGCCGCAGCCGCAGGAATGCCGGCAGGAGATCGGCGAGCCCCTTCGTCGGGTTGTTGGGGCCTGCCACGAACAGGATGGTCGTCGCGCTCTCCGGGGCGCTTCTGCGATCCCCCGCGTCGCCGGGATGAAAGACGTCCAGGTCGATCCCGTTGTAGATGAGGTGGACCGGCTTCCTTCCGAGGAAGGAGAAGCGCAGGAGATCGCCGAGCCACCTCGACGGGACCACCACCTCGAGCGGCGCCGCCGCGAAGACCGCCTCCTTGAGGATCTTGTTGGCGATCGAGAGGCCCGGCCACGCCGTGCAGAACAGGCAGAAACGCTTCATCCCTTCGCAGGACGGGGGCTCCGGGACCGAGCGCACGCAGAGCGGCCACTGGTCGTGAATCGTCCAGAAGGAGCGCCTGTGCCTGGACAGGAGGAGCGAGGCCAGAGAGAAGCTCCGTCGCTGGATGATGTGAAAGTGCACCAGGTCCGGATTCACCTCGTTCAGCTTGAGCTTCAGCCTCCGCACGACGGCGGGGCTCCAGTAGAGGTGCGACGCCCCCTGCTCCTCCGCCGGGGGGAGCGCCAGGGAGATCACGCGGAGCGGCCCCTCCCGGCGGTCGGAGTCTTCCGTGCCGCCGTGGATGAAGGTCACCTCGTGGCGGAGCGCCAGTCCCTCGGCCGATTCCCGCGCGATGACGCCGGCGCCGGAGTAGGGGTACCGTCCGCACAGAACCGCGATCTTCAAGCCTGCTCCTGCCCCTCGAACCGGGTGCCGATCGGCCGGGGGAACCCGGTCGCGGCGTACCGGCTCAGGAACGCCTTGAACTGCCGCCAGTTTTCCTTGATGTCGTAGATGGTCCGGATTCTCGAGATCCGCTTCAAGATACGCCGCGGCGTGAGGTAGTGCTCGATGTAGATCCGGTTCATCGCGTTTCTGAGCTCCTCGGTCGAGAGATCGCACCAGGAGCGCCCGGACACGCCGTCGAAGTCGTGCCAGTCGGCGACCTGGTGCTTCACCTTCTCGTAGAACGGCGTCCCGGGAATCGGGGTCATGAGGCTGACCTGGATGTCGTCGGGATCGGTCTCCTTGATGAGCTCCAGGGTCTCGCGCATCGTCTCCCGCGTCTCCCCCGGAGCGCCCAGCGAGTAGGTGCAGTGGACCCGGATGCCGGCGTCCTTCGCCCAGCGGATGGTGTCCTTCACTTCCTTGAGCGTGATCTCCTTGTCGATGGTCTCGTCCAGGAGCTTCTGGGATCCGCTCTCGACGCCGAGCAGGATCTTGGTGCAGCCCGCCCGCTTCATGAGGCGGAACATCTCGGGGGTGGTCTGGTCGCCGCGGAAGTTCGCGATCCAGCCGATCTTCACCCCGCGGCGGAGGATCTCGTGACACAGCTCCTCGACCCGCTTGACCGTGATGTTGACGGTGTCGTCGTGGAAGAACACCTCGCGCGCCCCGTAGCGCTTTTGCAGGTGAATGATCTCATCCACCACCTTCTCCACGCTTCGGAACCGGACCTTGTTGTTGAACATCACCGGAACCCAGAGGCAGAAGGTGCAGCGGAACGGGCACCCCCGGCTGGCCATCACCATGAAGCAGGGGTCCT
>DATNEZ010000448.1:0-3611 GCA_035606645.1 Binatia bacterium | reverse complement strand
GGAGCGTCCCAGGGTCATCAGAGGGTCCCTTATCAATGCACCTCCATAACCACGATGTGTCTCGACTTGTCGGGGATGTCGCGCATCCTACACGCCGCCCCCGCGGCGCGTCAAGAATCGCGGCGGCGGCCCGGGATATACTTGGCCTTTCCTGGGGACGGCGCGTGGCGATCCGCATCGGCATCAACGGCCTGGGCCGCATCGGGCGCGGCTTCCTGCGCATGGCGCTGTCGCGGGACGACCTGGAGGTCGTCGCCGTGAACGACCTGGCCGGGGCGGGGATCCTGGCGCACCTCCTGCGCCATGACTCCCTCGCGGGGCGGCTGGGGGTCGAAGTCGCCGCCCGGGAGGGGGGGATCGTCGCGCGCGGCCGGACCATCCGCTGCACGCGAAGCGCCGAGCCGGGGGCGATCCCGTGGAACGGCGTGGACATCGTGCTCGAGGCGACCGGCCGGTTCGTGTCGCGTGCCGAGGCCGCCGGGCACCTCGAGGCCGGCGCGCCCAGGGTCGTCATCACGTCCCCGTCCGCCGACGCCGACCTGACGGTGTGCTACGGCGTCAATCATCACCTCTTCGATCCGAGCCGCCACCGGGTCCTGTCGAACGCCTCGTGCACCACCAACGCCATGGCGGCGATCCTGTCGGTCATGCAGCGGAGCTTCGGGATCGACAGGGCCGCGATGACCACGGTGCACTGCTATACGAACAACCAGGTGCTGGTCGACGCGCCGCACTCCGATCCGCGCCGCGCCCGGGCCGCCGGGATGTCGATGATCCCCACGTCGACGACCGCGGCCGCCGCCATCGGCCAGGTCCTCCCCGAGCTCGCCGGACGGGTGCACTGCCTGGCGGTGCGCGTCCCCGCGGCGGCCGTGTCGATCCTCGATCTGACGATCGTCCTCAAGAGGAGCACGGACCTCGGGTCGGTGCGCGCCGCGTTCCGCCAGGCCGTGGACGGGGACCTGAGGGGCATCCTGGGGCTCTCCGACGAGGAGCTGGTGTCGATCGATTTCCTGGGGGACACGCATTCGGCGGTGATCGACCTGCCGCTCCTGACGCTGGACGGGGGGACGTTTCTCAAGGTCTTCGCGTGGTACGACAACGAGAGCGGCTACGTGCAGCGCCTGGCCGATCTCGTGCGCCACGTGCACCGCGGGGTCGGGAGGTCCCAGGGATGACGATGCGCAAGATGTCCGTGCGCGACCTGGACGTCCGCGGCAGGAAGGTGTTCGTCCGCGTCGATTTCAACGTGCCGCTCAAGGACGGGGGCGTGGCGGACGACACGCGCATCCGGGCCTCTCTCCCCACCCTGAGGCTGATCCTCGAGCGCGAGGGGCTGCCGATCGTCGCCTCGCACCTCGGACGGCCGAAGGGCAAGGCCGTCCCCGGCATGAGCCTCGGGCCGGTGGCGGCGCACCTCGCGAAGCTCCTGGGGGCGACGGTGCGGATGGCGGACGACTGCGTTGGAGAGGGGGCGGCGAAGATGGCCGGGGCGCTCCGCGCCGGGGAGGCGCTCCTCCTCGAGAACCTGAGGTTCCACCCCGAGGAGGAGGCGAACGACGACGGGTTCGCGCGCCGCCTGGCGTCCCTTGCCGAGCTGTACGTCAACGACGCGTTCGGGACGGCCCCCCGGGCCCATGCCTCCGTCGTCGGCATCACCCGGCACCTCAGGACCCCCGCCTCGGGCCTCCTGATGGACGCCGAGATCCAGGCCCTGACCCGCCTGAGGGAGAGCCCGGACAAGCCGTACGTGGCGGTCCTCGGGGGGGCGAAAGTCTCGGACAAGATCGATCTCATGCTGAACCTGATCGACAAGGTGGACGCCATCCTGATCGGCGGCGCCATGGCCTACACGTTCATGAAGGCGCGCGGCGTGCCGATCGGCGGGTCGCGGTTCGAGGCGGATCGACTCGATCACGCCGAGACCATCCTGGCCCGCGGCAAGAGCTCGGGCGTCCGCATCCGGCTCCCCCTGGACCACGTCGTGGCCCGCTCCCCCGAGCCCGGCGCGCCGTCCCGGACCACGCCGGGCCCCGAGATCGAGGACGGTCTCGTCGGCCTGGACGTCGGGCCGCAGACGCGCGCGGCCTACGCCGCCGAAATCGCGGGGGCGCGCACCGTGTTCTGGAACGGCCCGCTCGGGCTGTTCGAGGTCCCGCCGTACGACGAGGGGACCGCGGCCGTCGCCCGCGCCATCGCGGCCGCGCCGGCCTTCTCGGTGCTGGGAGGGGGGGACTCGATCGCCGCCGTGAACCGCCTGGGGCTGGCCCCGCGGTTCTCGCACCTGTCGACGGGCGGCGGCGCCTCGCTCGAATTCCTGTCCGGCGTCGACCTCCCCGGTGTCGTGGCGCTGGCCGATGCCGCCCCGGACGCGGGGAGGAGCCGGTGAGGGGCCCCGCGCGCCGTCTCCTGATCGGCAACTGGAAGATGAACCTGACGAACTCGGACGCCCTGGCGTTCGCGCGCTCGCTCCTGCCGCGGCTGCAGTCCGCCCCCGACCGGGAGATCGCCCTGGCCCCCCCGTTCACCGCCCTGGGTGCGATCGCGCCCCTCCTCAAGGGGGGCCCGATCCTCCTGGCGGCGCAGAACCTCTTCTGGGAGGACCAGGGCCCCTACACCGGGGAGATCTCGGGGCCGATGCTCCAGGAGGCCGGCGTGACCTACGTCCTGGTGGGGCACTCCGAGAGGCGCCGCCATCTCGAGGAGACCGATCGCGCCGCGTCCCGCAAGGTGGCCGCCGCCCTGCGGTGCGGGCTGCTGCCGGTCCTGTGCGTGGGAGAGGACGAGATGGAGCGGGACTCGGGAAAGGCCGCCACGGTCGTGCAGTCGCAGCTGGCCCGCGGCCTCGAGGGCGTGGCTCCTGGCGCCGCGTCCCGCCTGCAGATTGCCTACGAGCCGGTCTGGGCCATCGGCACCGGCAAGGCCGCGACCCCGGCCCAGGCGGCCGAGATGCACGACCTGATCCGCCGCGAGCTGTCGCGGCTGTTCGGCGAGGCGGGCGCCGGCATCCGCATTCTCTACGGCGGGAGCGTGACCGCGTCGAACGTCGACGAGCTGATGCGCACGCCGGGGGTTTACGGGGCGCTGGTGGGCGGAGCGTCGCTGAAAGTCGACGAGTTTGCCCGCATCACCGCCTTTCATTGAGGCCCGCCCGCCACAGGTCGCCCGGACCCGTTCGCAAGCCTTGGGATTGCCGCTCGGCGGCCCGGTGTGCTAGGGTAGGCGTCTTCATCGGGGGAGGCGGAGTCCAAGCATGGAAATCGCGCTGGTCATCCTGCACGTCATCGTCTGTTTCATCCTGATCATGGTCGTCCTTCTGCAGAGCGGCAAGGCGGCCGACCTGGCCGGCGCCTTCGGCGGCGGCGGGAGCCAGACGGCCCTCGGCAGCCGCGGCGCGGCCACCGTCCTGACCAAGGCGACCACCATCGCGGCCGTCCTGTTCATGATGACCTCGCTCGGCCTCGCCCTGATCGGGTCGAGGCGGGGCGGGGGCTCGGTGCTCGACGAATCGGCCCCCGCGGCCCAGTCGGCCCCCAAGACCCCGGCGCCCCAGGAGCAGGCCCCGGCGGATCCGGGCGCGGCGCCCGCGCCGGCGGCAAGCCCGGCCCCGA
>DATNEZ010000436.1:0-4858 GCA_035606645.1 Binatia bacterium | reverse complement strand
GCCGCGGGGGGATCGGAATCGGCCGACTTCGGGGGGGCCGAGGGGGGAGAAAGAATGCGCGCCGAGGCGAGGCGCCACGCGCCGCCGCTCGCCGGGCCGCTCGCCGCGATGGCGCGGGCCTTCGGTGCGGCGGCCGGCCGGCCTACTTCACCCGGGTCCTCTTGACACGCCGGTAGATTTCGAGCGGATCGACGAGCGGCGGCCAGCCCAGGACGGCGAGGGCGTCCTGCACGTACTCGGTCCGGCGCATCCCGACCAGGACCGACGTCACCCCCGGGGTGCTGTCGAGGACCCAGATCGCCTTGCGGGACAGCGGCTCGCCGCGCCGCGCTTCGGGCAGGAGCGGGTCGATGGCGACGGTGATCGAGGAGGTCCGGGAGCGGCTGCGCTTCGACGCCTCGCGGGCGATCGCCTGCAGCAGGCCCTCGAGCGAGGGCATGCAGCGGCTCCACCATTGCGCCCAGCGTCCCTGCAGGTCCGCCGGGATCTCCCGACCCATGGCGCGTGCCGTGTGGTTGATGCGCGGGACGACGTACTGCTGCTCCACCTGCCGCCAGTGCTCGAGGTCTTCGATCTGTTCCGGCATCCCGGCGAGCTGGTCGATGAGGTCGAAGAACGGATCGACGGCGTCCAGCGGCGTCCCTGCCGGCGTGGCGATCTGCGTGCGGTATTCCTCCTCGAGGCTCTTCAGCTCCGCGGTGCGGTCCTCGACCGTTGCGCCCTCGGGCTCGGCCGCTCCGCCGGCCAGCCGGACGAGACGATTGCCGGTGATGGCGTTGAGGGGCCGGTTGATCAGGACGCCCAGGCCGGCCGCGGCGGCCGCCTCGAGGGCCGTCTGCCCGCGCTCCGGCCCGGTGTTGACGAGGAGCGCGCCCCCCGATTCGATCAGGTTCATCGGCAGCTGCAGGACGCGGAAGTGGTGGCCGGGACCTCCCGCCGCGGCTGCCTCCTTCAGCATGAACGACACCGAGGTGGCCTCGGGATCGTCGGCGGCGGCCGTGACGCTGTTCGACGAGACGCCGTAGCAGCCGATGACGCCGCGGCGCACCGCCTCTTCGAGGAACGCGAAGGCTTCGCCGAGGCGACGGTAGAACTCGCCCCGCAGCACGTCGAGCCCCTCGCCGACCCGGTGCTTCTTCGCGTCCGAGAAGAAGTATTCCGGATTGTGCAGCAGACAGACGTCCAGCGTCCGCAGCCGCATCCGCGCCAGCGAGCGCTCGAGCTGGTCCGCCAGGAACTCGGGATGGATGCAGTGCCAGCATCCGTCCATGTACTTCACCATCGCGGGGAAGGGGGAGCCGGCCCGCTCGCGGTCCATCGCCAGGCGCAGGTTCTCTCCCTGGACGTAGCCGATCTTCGAGACTACGACCACCGCGTCGCGGCGCAGGCGGCCGTCGCGCGTCATCTCCTGGAGCACGTCGCCGACCAGGCGCTCGCTCCCGCCGTCGGTGTAGTTGGTGGACGTGTCGATCAGGTTGCAGCCCGAGAGCAGGGCCGAGCGGAGCGCCAGCCGGTGATCCGGCGTCTCGTCGTCGACCCGGTAGCCTCCGAAGCCGATCCGGCTGACCAGGAGGCCGCTCGTCCCGAGCTCCGCCTGGCCGTGGGGCGCGTGCTCCGTGAAGGCCGCCAGGTGCGCGCGCGTCGCCTCGCCGGTCGCGCGCCCTGGAAGGCGGGACTCGTCCATTCAGGCCTTTCCCTTGAAAGCCAGGACCCGGCGCACGAAGTCCTGCCTCGCGGCGCGGTCGTGCAGCTGCAGCTCTTCGACCACCGGCAGCGAGGGAAAGCGCTCCACGAGGGCGCTGGCGAAGAGCCCCCGGCCCCGGAGCGAAGGCGCCCCGCCTCGTCCCGCCCGGTGCAGGGGGACCCTCGCGAGACCGCAGGACGGCGAGCGGCTCTTGAGGACGAAGCCGCGCAGGTCGGCGGTCCCGAGATCCCGGACGCGCCGCCGCGCCCAGGCCTTCATCCGGCGGGTGATGTCGAGGCGCGAGCTGCGGAAGACCAGGCGGGGCGCGGCCCCCTTCCCCTCGAGACGGAGAGGCTCGCGCGGCACGCCCAGGCCGATCTCCACCTCGGGGCAGACCGGGACCAGATCGAAGCGCCGGCCGAGCGTCGCCAGGATCGAGCGATCGCGCTTGTGCCCGCCGTCGTACCGCACCTCCCGGCCGAGCAGGCAGGCGCTGATCCCGACCCGGATGCGCGGGGCCATCCGGGACCTCTTCAACTCTTCTTGATCAGGGTCTTGAGGTAGGCCACCAGCGCGTCGAGGTCCGCGGCCGGCATCGTGGGATAGGCCTTCATCTTCGAATCGGGCTTCACGGACTTGGGCGCGGTGATGTATTTCTTCAGGTCGTCGGCCGACATCAGGCTTCCGACGTCGTCGAGCGGGTTCTTCGCGTTCCCCTTGCCGGCGATCGAGTGGCACATCATGCATTTCTGGGCGGCGTACACCTGCTGCCCCCGCTCGGCCGGCGGCTTCGATCCCTCGTCGGCCCGCGCCGACGCGAGGCCGAGCCCCACCGCCAGCGCCGTCCCCACCACAAGGCTGCGTTTCATCGGAAGTCCCTCCTTGTCCACGGCTAAGATATCACTCCGCCCGGCCCCCCACCAACCGGGCCGGGATCGCCTCGCCGACGCGGAGCGCCAGCTCCTCCAGCCGCCCGGCGAAGTTGTGGGCCGCCCCGGGAACCGCCACGACCCGCGCCCCCTGCGGGAGGGTCGCCGCCCTCGCCATCACCAGCGGGAGCGGCCCGAACAGGTCCCTGTCCCCCTGGATGATCGTGAGCGGCCGGTCGCATCCGGCGAGGAAATCGAACGGCATCATGGTCAAGGGCAGCCCGATGCCGACGAGAGCGGCCCCCCGCCCGTCGCGACAGGCCACCTGGAGCATGACGTACGCCCCGAACGAGTACCCCGCGAGGACCAGGGGCCTGCCCGGGTAGCGGGCTTCGAGGTGATCGATCATTGTAATCAGATCGTCCTGCTCGCCGCGGCCGCCGTCGTGGGCGCCGCCGCTCCCGCCGGCCCCCCGGAAATTGAACCGGAGCGTCGGCAGTCCGGCCAGGACCAGCGCCTCGGCGGCGGCGTGCACGACCTTGTTGTGGAGGGTCCCGCCGAACAGCGGATGCGGATGGCAGATGACCGCCGCGCCGGCCCCCTCGCTCCCGGGGGACGGAACCTTCAGCATGCATTCGAGACGGCCGGCCGGGCCCGGAAGGAAGAACGACTCGATCCGGCTCACGCGTTGACCCCGGCGCGCCTGCCGAGGGCCCGGCGGGCGAGGCGCGTGACGTGGACGGTCACCGCGATCGTCGCGACCAGCCCGACGCCCCACACAGCGTACTCGGCGGGGGAGCGGGCCGGCCCGCCCGCGGCGGCCTGCGCCACCGTGCGCCCCGCGAACCCCAGGTACACGTAAAGCAGCGTGCCGGGCAGCATGCCGATCCACGAGGCGAGGAGGTAGGCGGAGAACCGGACGCGCGTCACGCCGTAGAGATAGTTGAGCAGGTTGTACGGGAAGACGGGACTCAGGCGGGTGAGCAGGACGATCGTCCCCCCGTCGCGGCCGACCGCCTCGTCGATCGCCCGGAACCTCGGGTCCGCCCCGACCCAGCGCTCGACCCGCCCGCGGGCCAGGTAGCGCGCCACCAGAAAGGCGCAGGCGGCGCCCAGCGTCGAGCCGGCCGACACCGCCGCGAAGCCCGGCCCGAGCCCGTAGATGACTCCGGCGCCGATCGTGAGCGGCGAGCCGGGGACGAACAGGACGGCGGCCAGGGCGTACACGAGGACGAACAGGCCGATGCCCCAGGGGCCGAGCCGGGTGAAGAGCCCGTTCAGCTGCGCCAGCCATGCTGCCGCCGGGAGCACGCGCGCCGCGACCAGGAGCGCCGCGGCCACCGCCAGGAGCGCGATCAGGCGCCGCGCGCCGGACGGGTCGCGGCGGGGCGGCCCGTCGGCGGCGGGGCTCACACCGATCTCCGCTGCCAGGCGTAGAGCCGGGAGAAGAGGGCGCGCGCCCCCGGCGTGAGCCGGGTCCGCATGAAGGCGTCGGCGCTCCTCTGCACAGCCTGGGACCAGGCCGGGTAGACGTGGATCAACGACGACAGCCGCGACAGGCCGATCCGCTCCCGCATGGCCAGGGCCAGCTCGTGGATCATCTCGCCGGCCGCCCCCCCAGCGAGCGTCGCGCCGAGGATCGTCTCCTTCCCCTTCGCCGCGATCACCTTGGCGAATCCTGCCTCGTCGCTCTCGAGGACGGCGCGGTCGACGTGCGAGTAGGAGACGCGGTGCACGTCGAACGGGATGCCCGCCCGTGCCGCCTCCGTTTCGTTCAGGCCGACGCGCGCCACCTCCGGCTCGGTGAACGTGGTCCACGGCACGACGCGGTAGTCGGCCTTCGCCCTGGCGAGACCGCCCAGGGGGGCGAGGAGAATGTTGCGGACGATGAGGCGCGCCTGGTACTCGGCGAAGTGGGTGAACTGGTACGGACCGCAGAGATCGCCGGCAGCATAGATGTTCGGCCGGGTGGTCTGCAGGCACGCGTTGACCGTCACGCCCTTCTCCGTCGCGGCCACGCCGGCCTTCGTCAGGCCGAGGCCCTCGATGTTGGGACGGCGGCCGGCCGCCACCAGGATCGTGTCGGCCTCGACTTCGAGGGCAGCCTCGGTCCCGCCGTCCTCGCCCCGGCGGACGCGGACGCGGTGCGGCCCGCCCCTTCCCGGGGCGATCGAGTCCACCCGGGAGCGCAGGAGAACGCGGACGCCGTCCGCCTCGAGGGCCGCCTGGACCAGCGCGGCCACGTCGGGGTCCTCGCGGTGCAAGATCTGCCCGCCCCGATCGACCAGGGTCACCAGCGCCCCGA
>DATNEZ010000421.1:0-3617 GCA_035606645.1 Binatia bacterium | reverse complement strand
GATCGGGCTTCTGGCCCTCTCGTAGGAGCAGGCTCCTAATGGCTGGGATCCGCGTGCCCTGGGTCAGGCCCTTCGCCTCGAGGGCGCGCCTGTATTTCGCGTTCACCCGCCCGTTCACCCTGCTGCCGCCGACGTTCGGCGTGGTCTCGGGGGCGCTCTGCGCGTTCGGGTCCGCGCACAATCCGGACCCCGATCGGCGCTTCTCGGCGGCGGTGGGCCTCATGATCGTCCTCGGGTCCCTGACCGCCGCCCTGCTCAATGCGGCGAGCAACGTCATCAACCAGTACCACGACCTCGAGATCGATCGCCGCAACAAGCCGCAGAGGCCCCTGGTGTCGGGGGCGATCTCGCCCGGCGCCGGGCGGCGGTTCGCGGCGCTGCTGTACGTGCTGGCGATCGTGCCGACCTGGCTGATCGTCGTCCACCCGCGCGTGTCCCTCTGGGAGAAGGCGACCGCCCCCCTGCGCGAGCACGAGTGCTTCTTCGTCTACCTGGCGGGCCTGGTCTTCACCCTGGTCTATTCGGATCCCGCCTGGGGACGCACCAAGCGCTTCGGGATCTGGGCGAACCTCACCATCGCGATCCCCCGCGGCTGCCTCCTGAAGGTGGCCGGCTGGTCGATGGTGGCGAGCGTCTTCCATGTGGAGGCCTGGTACATCGGGGGGATCTTTCTCCTGTTCCTCCTGGGCGCGACCTCGAGCAAGGACTTCTCCGACATGGAGGGTGACGCGGCGCACGGCTGCATGACCCTGCCGATCCGTCTGGGGGTGGAGCGGGCGGCGCGCTTCATCGCGCCGTTCTTCGTCCTGCCGTGGCTGCTCATCCCGATCGGCGCGTTCCTGCCCGATCCGTTCGGCGGGGGGCCGGTCCTCACGGGGGATCGGCTGTACCTCGCGATCCTGGGGGGCATCCTGTGCGCGTGGGGAGCCTGGACGGCCCGGCTGATCCTAAGGGACCCCCAGGCCCTCGCGCGCTCGGAGAACCACCCCTCCTGGACGCACATGTACCTGATGATGATGTTCGCCCAGGTCGGGTTCGCGGTGGCCTATCTCGCGCGGAACTAGGAGTGTGTCCGAGTAATAGGATGGGTCGCGCACATGGGGCTTGCGAGTCCCAGGCGAGGCGCGAGGAGGAACCGATGTGGGATGCATCGTTGACGACGAGCAACGAAGCATGGGGCCGCAATCCCCATGTGCCCAAGGGGTTCGTGGCGGCGCGGTGCCGTCCGCGTCGTTGCCGCTCCTCCGCGATGACTCACATCGCGGTCGTCGCGGCGCCTTGCGGCCGACCCCGCGGCGCCACGAACGCGACCCATCCTATGACTCGGACACACTCCTAGGAAGCCTCGGGGGGATGGAATCTCGCCACGCGCACGCGCGCCGGCCGGAGGAGGGTCCCTCCCAGGGTGTAGCCGCCCGAGGATTCTTCCAGGACCAGGCCGTCGCGCCCGGGGTCGTCGGTCTCCTCGGTCGCGATCGCCTCCGCGACGGCCGGATCGAATGGGCGCCCCGCCGTGTCCACGGCCTGCACCCCCTCCGAGGCGAGCACCTGGAACAGGCGGTCGCGGATCAGCGTCACGCCGGCCAGGAGCGGGGCGGGATCGGTGGCCGCGCGCGCGGCGGCGATGGCCCGGTCGAGGTCGTCCAGGACGTCCAGGATCTTCCTCAGGAGATCGGCGCGGGCGATCTCGAGTCGCCGGTCCAGATCGCGCGACAGCCGCTCCCGGAACGCGTCGCGCTCCTCGTCGATCCGCCGGTAGGCCGCGGAGATCTCCCGGGCCCGCCGCTCCGCCTCCTCGGCGCGTGACTTCAGCTCCTCGACGTAGCTGGGGAGCCGCGGGGAAGCGTCGTCGGCGGCCGCGTCGCCGGACGAGGATCGACGATCGACGACCGAGAAGGCGGGCTCGCTCCTCTCAGGTTTCCCGTTCCCCTTGTCCTTGGGGGTGTCGCTTCGGTCCTTCATGTCCGGGTGCGCGGGGCGCCGGCTCAGCGTCCGGTCAGCCGCCGGATGCGCTCGCGGGTCGGCGGGTGGGTGCTGAACATCCTGGTGAGCGCTCCGCCGATGAACGGTTTCACGATGAACAGGTGGCTCGAGGCCGGCCCCGCGGTCTGCATCGGGATGCGCTTGTTGGAGTCCTCCAGCTTCTGCAGTGCGTTCGCCAGCCCGTACGGGTTGTGGGTCATCTCGGCGCCGCTTGCGTCCGCCTGGAACTCGCGCGAGCGCGACACCGCCAGCTGAACGAGGGTCGCCGCGATCGGCGCCAGGATGATCGTCGCCAGGAGGGCGATCGGGTTCGTCCCGCCGCGGTCGTCGCGCTGCCCTCCGCCGAAGATGGCGGCGAAACGGGCCATGTGGGCGATTACCATGACGGTCGCCGCCAGCGTCGCGGCGATCGATCCGATGAGGATGTCGCGGTTCTTCACGTGCGACAGCTCGTGGGCCAGGACCCCCTCCAGCTCCTCGGCGTTCAGGAGCCGGACGATGCCGTGCGTCACCGCCACGGCCGCATGCTGCGGGTCGCGCCCGGTGGCGAACGCGTTGGGGGCGTCCTCGGGCAGGACGTACACGCGGGGCATCGGGATGCCGGCGCGGGCCGTCAGCCGCTCGAGGATCTCGTACAGCTGGGGCGCCTGCTCACGCGAGACCGGCTGGGCCCGGTGCCAGGCGAGGACCATGCGGTCGGAGAACCAGTAGGAGAAGAAGTTCATGACCACCGCCAGGCCGAGCGCTATGACCATGCCCCGGGTGCCAGCGACCAGGCTGCCGATGCCCACGATCAGCGCCGACAGCAGCCCGAGGAGAAAGGCCGTTTTCATCGCATTCATCGTTCCACCTCGATGGTGATGGACCTGGCTTTCGCTTCCTGGATCCTGGGGAGGACGATCTCCAGCACGCCGTTCCGGTGGGAGGCCCGGATGGCGGCCTGATCGATCCCCTGCGGCAGGCTGAACGACCTCATGAAGGGTCCGTGGGGCCGTTCGGACCGGTGCATGTCCTCGGGCCGGATCTCTCCCTGCGACCGCCTGTGCCCCCGCAGCACGAGGACCCCTTCTTCGACGCGCACCTCGAACTCGTCCCGGGCCACGCCGGGGAGATCGACGCGCAGCACGACGCGGTCGTGGGTCTCGAAGATGTCGACGGGAGGGGACCACGGTCCCGAAGGAGTCTCCCCGGCCCCCGCCACCGCGAGGATGTCGGGTTTCCGATGTCCCGTCCACGTTGCGACCGCCATGTCCTCCTCCTCCCTGCCGCCGCGATCAGCCCGCGGCAGTCCCCGCCTGCGCCCGGCGCGCCCGCCGGCCGGACTGACCGGCCGGCTCCCGACCGCCGGCCTTCTCGAACACCACGCCGTCCTCGTCCGCCGACCAGTCCGCGCGGATGACGTCTCCGGGGCCGAACGTGCCTTCGAGCACCCGGCGCGACAGGGGGTCGAGGACCACCCGCTGGATCGTGCGTTTCAGCGGCCTGGCGCCGTACTGAGGATCGTACCCGATCTCCGCCAGTTTTTTGCGCAGCGCCGGGGTGACCTCGAGGGACAGCTGCCGCCCCTGGAGGAGCGCGCCCACGCGGGCCACCTGGATGTCGACGACCTTCAGCAGGTCCTCCCGCTCCAGGCT
>DATNEZ010000420.1:0-3006 GCA_035606645.1 Binatia bacterium | reverse complement strand
CGCCCGGGCGTGCTTCTTGATCCCTTCCTTCTCCTCCTGCTGCAGCGCCTGCAGGACCTGTCGCGCCTCCTGCTCGGTCATCTCGCCCGGACGCTTCTGCGGCGGGGTCTTGTCCCCGGCCCCCTCCTGCTGCGGGGACTGCTGCGGCGGCTGGTTCTTCTGGTCCTTGTTCTGCTGCGGCTGCTGTTGCTGCTTCTTCTTTTTCTCCTGCAGCAACCGGAGCGCCAGCTCGAGATTGCGCTTGGCGTCCGCGTCGTCCGGCCGGGCGCGCAGCGATTGCACGTACGCCTGGATCGCCTCCTCCGGCTTGCCCTGCATCAGGAGCGCATTGCCGCGATTGAAGGTCGCCGCCTGCGACAGGCCGCGGTCCGGCGCCGCCTGGGCGCGCATGTACTCCTCGATCGCCTTGTCGTACTCCTTCTTCCGGAACAGGACGTTGCCGATGTTGTAGTGCAGCTCCGGCGCCTCGGGGCGGGAGGCCTGCGCGTCGGTGTACATCCGGAGGGCCTCGTCGTACTGCTTCTGGTTGTACAGCTTGTTCCCTTCGTTGTTCCGGGAGGCCGTGGGATCGGCTACCGCCGGCCGGAACAGCGACAGGGCAAGGACGCAGGCGATCGCGAGCGCCGGCCTCATGCCGCCTCCTTCGCGGGCTCGCGCTTCGCCGGCGCCGCCGCGTCCCGGCGGCGGTCGGAAAGCGCCGCCTCGAGCGCCAGCAGGATCAGCGCCGCCAGGAGCGGGATCTGGTAGCGCTCCTCGTAGACGCTGAGCATCCGGCCCGACATGGTCTTCTGGTCCATCCTGGAGATCTCCTCGTACACGCGCTGCAGCTCCACACCGTCCGGCGTCGAGCGGAAGTACTTCCCGCCCGTCGCGAGGGCGACCGCCTCGAGGTCCCCCTCCCCGAGGCGGCTGGTCACCTTGCGGTGATTCTTGTCCTCTTTATACCCGATGATGTCCCCCCGCTCGTTGCGCAGGGGGATCGGCTCGCCGCTGGTGCCGCCGATCCCGATGGTGAAGATCGTGATCCCCTCCTGGCCTGCGTCGCGCGCCGCGGCCATCACGTCCCCCTCGTGGTCCTCGCCGTCGGTCAGGAGGACGAGCACCTTGTGGCGCCTCTCCCCCTGCCGGAACGACGAGGTGGCGGCCCGGATGGCCTCGGCGATCGCCGTCCCCTGGATGGGGATGAGATCGGTGTCGAGGACGTCGACGAACATCGCCGCGGCCGTGTAGTCGAGCGTCAGCGGGCAGGCGACGTAGGCCGTCCCCGCGAAGGCGACGAGCCCGACGCGATCGCCGCGCAGCAGGTCGACGAACGCCGAGACCGCGGCGCGCGCCTGCGCCATGCGGTTCGGCTTGACGTCCTCCGCCAGCATGCTCGTGGACGTGTCCACGGCGATGATGACGTCGACGCCACGGCGGCTCACGGTCTCGAGCCGGGCCCCCCACTGGGGCCGCGCCAGCGCCAGGACCAGGAAGAGCACCGCCCCCCCGACCAGGACGGCCTTGATGATGCGCCGCTCGGTGCTGGCGCTCGTGGTGAGGCGGCGCACCAGCCGCAGCTCTCCCAGGGACTCGAGGGCGCGCCGGCGGCGCCGGAACGACAGGACGAAGAGCAGGGCCAGGACCGGGAGCCCGAACAGGAGCCACAGGTACTCGGGGGCCGCGAAGCGCATCAGGGAATCGTCCTCAGGATGGTGCCGGACAGCGCCAGCTCCAGCAGGATCATCAGGGCCCCGGGGTAGAGGAACCAGGCGAACTGCTCCGTGTGTCGCGTGTACCCGCGCACCTTGATCTCGGTCCGCTCCATCCGGTCGATGGTGCTGAAGATCTGCTGCAGGCCCTGCGCGTCGGTGGCGCGGAAATACCGGCCCCCGGTCGCGGTGGCGATCTGCTGCAGGGTCTCCTCGTCGATGTCCGCCTGCACGTTGATATAGCGCCGTCCCAGGATCGGATCGTCCACGGGGTACGGCGCCTCCCCCTCGGTCCCCACGCCGATCGTGTGCACCTTGATCCCGAGCGCCTGCGCCAGGCGCGCGCCGCTCAGGGGATCGATCTGGCCGCGGTTGTTCCTCCCGTCGGTGAGCAGGACGATCACCTTGCTCTTCCCCTTGGCGTCCTTCAGCCTCGAGACCGCGGTGGCCAGCCCCATGCCGATGGCGGTGCCGTCCTCCTCGCGGGTGGCGAAGTCGACGCTGTCGAGCAGGTCGACGAGCACGCCGTAGTCGAGCGTGAGCGGGCAGCGCGTGTAGGCGTTGGCGGCGAACACCACCAGCCCCAGCAGGTCGTTCCGGCGTCCCTTGACGAACTGTCCCACCACGTTCTTCGCGACCACCAGGCGGTTCTTCGGCTTGAAGTCCTCGGTCCGCATGCTGCCGGAGATGTCCACCGTCAGCACGATGTCGATCCCCTCCGTCAGGACCTCCTCCTCGTGGTGCGCCGTCTGCGGCCGCGCGAACGCGACGACCAGGAGCGCCAGGCCGAGCACGCGCAGCGCCACGGGGACGTGGCGCAGGCGCACCGTCCAGCCGCGCGGCATGGCCCGGAACGGGGAGGTCATCGAGTAGACCAGGCTCGCCCGCCTCGCCCGGCTGCGCACCAGGTGCCAGACGAGGAGGGCCAGGACGACCGCCATGGCGGCCCCCGCATACGGGGCGGCGAAGCGCAGCATCAGCGGGCCCCCCCCGCGGCGACGCTCGCAGGCGCCTCCGCCGGCTGCTCCGGCGCCTTCGTCTCGTCGATCAGGCGGTACGCCCGCTCGACCGTGGCGCGGGTCTCCTCGGACGCGGGCACGTGCCGGGCGAATTTCACCATGTCGCACGCGCCGAAGAATTCCGAGGTGGATGTCATGCCGCGCACCGGCAGGCGCGCCAGCCGGAGCGCCTCCAGGATCTCCGAGGTCGTGCGCTCGAACGTATCGACCCCGAAACGGGCCTCGAGGTAGCGCTTCATGATCTCGGCCAGCTCGATGTAGAACTCCTTGATGCGGCCCTTCTCGAGAAGCCCCGA
>DATNEZ010000166.1:0-4291 GCA_035606645.1 Binatia bacterium | reverse complement strand
ACGAAGGGGGGCGCGCTGATCGGCGGCGCGATCGGCACCGCGGTCGCCGGCGGGACGAAGGGGAAAGAGTCGATCATCAACGCGGACGAGGAAGTGTCCGTGAACCTGGAGCGCTCGGCGCAGACCAGCCTGAAGCCCTAGACCAGACGGCGCCACGCAAAAAAATCGCCCGGCGCACGGGCCCGATTCGTCATCGGACCATCGTGCGCCGGGCTTTTCTTTGCCGCCGCGCGGGCGGCTCGGGGGCGAAAGCCCCTACGCCGGCTCTCGTCCGGCGTCAGACTCTCCTAGTCCATCAGGTGGACGTTCACCTTGCACGGCTGGGCGGACCAGTTGCCGCTGCCGTCGTCCATGTTCAGGTTCAGGTTGAAGTGGGCGTTCCCGACGTGGTCCTTCTTCAGCGAGTCGAAGACGAACGTCAGCTCGACGCCGTTCGCGAGACGCTTGCCGCCCACCATGTGCCCCGCCGTGCCCGGAGGGGTGAACCCGCTGCCGCGCAGGCCGAAGCTGACGACCGGCCCGCAGCCGCTGGTGCAGCTGTAGTTGATCGTGAAGGTGATCGGCGTTCCGACCACGTAGTCCTTCACGTTGTACCCGCAGTCGTAGGTCATCTGGTTCGAACCATAGACCTCCGTGCAGGTCTGCTCCCGGGTCACGGCCTGGGCCGAGGCGGGACTGACAGCGGCAAGCATCACCAGGACGGCCGCCATGGCAAAGAGAGCGCGCTTCATGCTCATAACCTCCTGAGACGCGCCCATCAGACAGCGGGGTCACGTCGCACCCGGCTAGTAGAGCAAGCCCGATACCATGTCGCGCTTCTGGACGCCGGGTGACTGCCGGAAGCTAATGGCCTGAGGATGGGACGCTTCCGGGTGCCCGGAAATCCCCCGATTGCCGCGGTTCTGGACAGATTACAGACGGGTCAGACAAAAGCTGTCGGTGGATCGTCCCGGTTTGTCAAAAGTGACGGATCAGGGCTTCGAGGCGAGAAGGGCCTGAAACGCGGCAGTCTGGCGGATACGGGCAAAATCGGGCTCCCCGGCCATCTGGTCGGCGGGGAGGTATCCGGCCTCCTGGGCGCGCTTCAGGCTCTGGAGCGACTCGTCTCCCCGGCCAGCAAGGGCCAGGGCGCGCGCCAGACGATAATGAAACGCCCCCGGGGTGGCCGTCGGGAAGCCGGCGATCACGGAATCGAGAGCGCGCGCGGCGGCGGAATCGTCCGCCAGCCGGCGGGAGCCGGAGGCGGTCCGCAATCGCATGAGCCTCAGGACCGATTCGGCCACGTCGAGGGAGTCCTCGAAGGGGTCGCGCCCCAGGATCGAGGTCTCGAGCACCAGAGCGGCCTCCCCTCCGTCCTTGCCGGCCTCGAGCTGCTCCGCCAGGGCCCGTGCCAGCCGGGTCGGGACGAACGGCCGCCCGCAGGCGGATTTCAGGAGTGACATCACCTTGCGATCCCGGCCGCGCTTCCGGAAGTAGGCGACCAGGTCGTCGTAGGCGTTGAACAGGAGCTCCCGGCCCCGGACCGGTCCGTCGTAATCGTTCGGGATCCGTTCGATGAGCGTGCTCCAGAAATACTCCGCCTCCGCATCGCGGCCGAGGCGGCCGAGCGCGTACCCCTTGCCATAGAGGGTCAGGATGGCCGGCAGCGACGTGCCGTCCGGAACGGTGATGCTGTTGTACATCTGGATGGCCGCCTCGTAGTCCTGCATATGGACCAGAAGGGCCGCGGCCCCCAGCCGGGTCCGGTTCTCGCCGTAGTCCCAGTCTCTCAGGAGCAGGTCGTACATCCGGCGCGCCAGGGGGAGATTCCCCACCTTGAGCAGGGCGCCGGCCGCCCCGAGCTGGGGGCCGATCGCGTCGTGATCCAGGTCGATCGCCTGGCCGAACATCTCCATCGCCTGCGGGTGGCGGTCGGCCTCCCGGAGAGTCTCCCCCAGGGCGGTCAGGATGCGCGGGTCGTTGGGAGCCAGCTCCGCCGCCCGGCGGCAGGCGGCCAGGGAGCCGTCGAGGTCCTTCCGCAGGCGCAGCACGATGCACCGGGCGACGTGGGCGTCCGGCGAATCGGCACGGATCGAAATCGCCCGGTCCGCTTCGGCCAGCGCGGGGGTCAGGCGATCCGACGTCGCCAGGGCGAGCGCCAGGGTGGCCGCGGCCCGCGCGTCGTCCGGGGCCAGAGACACCGCGAGCCGGGCCTCGTCCAGGGCCGACTTCAGCCGATCTTTCGACTCGTCTTCGCCGAGATTGAAGAGATAGATCGCCACCCGGGCCAGCCCGACGTGCGGCGCGGCGAGCTTCGGGTCGATCCCCGCGGCCTTGCGGAACAGCCGCCCGGCCTCGGCCTGATCCTCCGGGCGCGGCCGGGCCACGTACTCGAAGCCGCGGGCGACATAGGCGTCGGCGTCCAGGTGCAGCTCATCGCGGGAGGGGGCGCCGAAGACGGATCCGGTCGCGGCCACAAGAAGGATGGGAAGGAGGCCCCGAGCCGTGCGGCTCAGTTGTTCCCGTTCGAGGAGTTGAACAGAGTGCGGAGCCGGAAGCGCAGCTGCCCCGCCAGCCGGTTCACGGCATGGCCGCGTGGCAGGAAACCGAAGACCGGCTCGCTCCGGTGGTCGTACTTCTCCAGCTCTTCCAGGATCCGCCGGTGGCCGGGCTTCAGGTTGAGGCCCTTCTGGAAGGCCTCGAAGGCCGGCGACTTCATGCGGTGCCTGAGGTACACCACGCCCAGGTTGCAGTACAGGTCGGGGTCGAAGAACTCCCTTTTGACCGCCTGCTCGCACAGCTTCATCCCCTCCTCCGACTTGCCCTGGTACAGCGTCAGGGCCAGCCCCAGGTAGGAGACGAACTTCATGCGGGGGCTTTTCACCCCTTCCTGGCGCTCCAGATCGATCGCCTGCTGGAAAAGGGCGATCGAGTCCTTGAAATTCCGGCGCTCCAGCAACTGGAGGCCGTTGCGCCAGGCCACTTCGGAAGGTGAAATGGAGGGGTTCGACGACATGTCTCCTCGGTCCAAAAGGGTACCGCCCGAATTCCATGGCCCAATATAATCCCTCCCGAGTCCGAGTCAAATTCCCTCCGTCCAGCCTCCAAAAAGACGACCGCCCGGCGGGGCCGCAAAGCGCCGCCGGGCGGGATGTTCGGTGCCTGGTTTCCACCCCTGCGGGGGCTATTCCTCCTCGTCGGTCGAGGGGAACCCGGTGCCGTAGGTCGGTACGCCCCCCGAGGAGGGCATCCCGGAGGGCGTGATAGCCGGGGCCGGGCTCGGGGGAGTCCACGCGGGGGCCGGTCTGGGGGACGCCTTCCGCGCCGCGGGCTTGCGCCCGGCGGACTTGCGGGCGGCGGCCTTCTTCCTGGGCTGGGCCTTTCGTGCGCTCTTCTTCCGGCGGGCGACCTTCCTGGCCGACGCCCGCTTCGCAGAAGACTTGCGCGCCGTCTTCTTTCGTCGAGGCGATTTGCGCCTTGCTCGTTTCTTGGCCACGGTCTCACCCCCTCTGCATGGTCTGTTGGAATACGCGAATCAATACATCACAAGGGTGATCCTTTGTCAAGACGCCGAAAGGGGCCGGGAGCCGCGTCAGCTCCGGTAATCCTCGTACGGGCGCTGGTTCCAGACGCGCGCCCGGAAATCCCCCGCGACGCCGGTCTTCAGCTCGTCGAGGATCCGGCGCGCCACGTCGAGCTCGCGCCCCACCTCCTCGCGGTCCTGGTACATGTACGGGTCCTCGACCGAATCGGCGGCGATCGCCAGCTTCTGCTCGAGCGAGGCGATCAGCTCCTCCTGGATGGCGATCGCCTTCCGGCGCGCCTCGTCGATCAGGGTCGAGCTGGCGCCGCGCTCGATGTCGAACAGCGTGGCGAAGGACTCGTAGACGCGCTCGTAGACCCGCGAGGCATTGTCGCGCGTGTCGCGCAGCGCCGCCTCGAGGTCGCGGGCGCCCAGGTCCTTCGGGTCGAGCGGCTGCGGGCGCTTCGGGCCGCCGAGCCGCGTGTGCGTCAGGTAGGACGGGAACAGCCCCTTGATCGTCTCGCCCACGGGCTTGATGGCGTGTCCGTCCGGGCCCGTCCCCTTCGGCTGGATCCCCTGCAGGATCACCTGCCCGACCTCAGGCCTCAGGACCTCCTTGGGCGGGAGGTAGCCGAAACGCAGGATGTCCTGCACGCCGGTGCCGCTCATGGTGATGTGGTGCTCGCGGCCGTGGGGGCAGGTCTTTTCCGAGGCGACGGCGCCGCAGCGCGTGCAGTAGAACGACTCGCGGAAGAAGATCGGCTCGATGCCCAGCTCATCCCGGTCGTA
>DATNEZ010000364.1:0-5986 GCA_035606645.1 Binatia bacterium | reverse complement strand
GCCGGCCATGTCCGGCTTGTAGGCGAGCGTCACGACCGTGCGTCCCGATTGCACGAAGTACTTGCGGGCGGCGGCGCGCACGTGCTCGGCGGTGAGACGATCGTACGAGGCGTACACCCGGTTCACCGCCTGCGAGTCGTTCGCCATGGCGATGTAGTGGGCGAGGTTCCGCGCCACCGAGCCGGCGGTGTCCAGGCTCATGGCGAAGGCGTACTTCATGTGCGACTTCACCTTCTCGAGGCGATCGGCGTCGATCGGCTTCGTCTGGAGATCCTCGAGGGCGGCCGTGATCGCCGCCTCGACGTAGGCCACGCGCTCCGGCGACTTCACCCGCGCGGCGATCTCGAACACGTGCGGGTCGACGTGGTCCTGCGCCCCTCCGGACAGCAGATCGACCTCCTGCTCGTCCACCACGAGCTTCTGGTAGAGCGGGGCCGACTCGGAGAACAGCAGCTGGGAGACCAGGTCCAGCGCCGGCAGGTCCGTCCCGGTGTCCGAGAACGCCGGGCCGTGGTAGCCGATGTACAGGTAGGGCTGCGTCGGGTTCGGCCAGGCGACCTCCACGCGCTGCTCCTTCTGCTGGGGCGGCTCCGCCGGGACCTCGGCACGGTAGGTTCCGCGCTTCCACGGGCCGTAGAGCCGGCGCGCCATCTCCGCCAGCTTCTTCGGGTCGACGTCGCCGACCACGAGGAGCGTGCAGTTCTCCGGCCGGTAGAAGCGATCGAAGAACTGCCTGCTGTACGCCAGCTGGTTCGGCATGTCCTGGACGTCCTTCAGGAAGCCGATCGTCGAGTGCTTGTAGGTGTGCGTCCGGTAGGCGGCGTCGCGCATCTTTTCGTTCAGCGTCTGGAACGGGTTCGAGGCGTTCTTGTTGTACTCGCCGAGAACCGCCCCCGCCTCCTTCTTGAAGACCTCCTCCGAATATTTCAGGTTCATGAACCGGTCGGACTCCAGCGTCATGATCGTCTCGAGCGCCGACGCCGGCGCCAGGACGTGATACGCCGTGTAGTCGTCGGTCGTGAAGGCGTTGTGGTCCGCGCCGAGCTCCTTCAGGACGGCGTTGTAGCGCTCCGGCGGGTACGTCTCGGTGCCGCGGAACATCATGTGCTCGAAGAAATGCGCGAACCCGGACTTGCCCGGCTCGATCTCGTTGCGCGAGCCGGCCCGCACCACGGTCCAGTAGGCGACGAGGCCCGGGCTGTCGAACGGAACGGCCTCGATCCGAAGACCGTTGTCGAGCACGGTGACGTGCGTTGCGTACGGAAAGATCTTCGAGCCGCCCTTCGACGCCTCGTCGGCCCGGGCGGTCAGGCGCGCCCCCAGGATGACGGCGGTCAGCGCCACGGCGAGCTTCAGCAGATCCGGCATCGGGGGTCTCCTGCGCGGCGCGGCGGCGCGGCGATCGAGCGCGCCCGGCGCGGCGGTCATGTTAGCACACGGTCAGCGGGGCTCCCGGCCGCCGGGGACGCCCGTGGCAGCGCCCTCCCGGCGGGCGATTCCGACGACGTTCGGGACCGGCCAGGCCACCCGGTTGTCGTTCTCCTCGGACACCTTCGACTCGTACCCGCCGATCCACTCGTGCTCCTCCTCGCCGCTCCGCACGTACAGCTGCGCCTCCGGGCCGCCCTCGGAGTACAGCATCCGCGTGACCCCCAGCGGCAGGGCCTGCAGGATGCCGATGAGATCGTGGACGCTGTACGGCGAACGCACGTGGACGAACAGCACCCGCCCCAGACCGTCCGTGCCGATGGCCGCCGCGCTCCAGCGCCGCGGCTGCGGGCTCCAGACGTTCTCGCCCCTGCACGACAGCATCCGGATGCTCTGCACCAGCGTCCCGTAGGCGCCGCGCAGCGCCTCGAAGTCGTCGCACTCGCGATCGATGATCATCACCGGCGCCACTCCCGCGTCGCGCGGCTCGAAGGCGAGGATCGCCCGGTCCTTCGAGACCCGCCCGTTGTTCGTGTGGCTCGAGGTCCGCATCAGGGACACGCTGGTCCTGTGGTCCGCCTGGTACATGCTGGCGTTGATCGCCCCCGCCAGGCCGCCGCGCAGGCACCAGGCGCGCGCCGTCAGCGCCCGCCCCTGTCCCGGGGCCGAGGCGCTCATGAGGCGCAGCTCGAAGCGCCGGGGATCGGCGCGCAGCACCCGGACGATCGAGTCGCCGGGATCGGACCGGCGGGGGGATGCGAACTCTCCCAGATCGAGGCCGGGCTCGAGGGAGCGCCACGCCGCCTCCGGCGAGGCGGCGGGCGCGCGCGGAGCGGCAGCGGGACCCTCGGAGGACGGCCGGCCCGGGGCGGCCGCAGGGCGGACGGAGGGGTCCGGCAGGACGGCTGCGCCGGCGAGGACCGCGGCGGCCAGGAGCACCCGCAGCACCGGCCTCATGGGTCGGAGACGATCGCCTCGGCCTCGATCTCCACGAGCATCTCGGGGGAGATCAGCCGGCTCACCTCGACCATGCTGGTGGCGGGCCGCACCGCCCCGAAGACCTCCTGGTGCGCGCGGCCGATCTCCCGCCAGTCGTCGATGCGCGTGACGTACATGCGGGTGCGCACCACGTCCTCGAGGCGGGCGCCCGCCTGGCGAAGCGCCGTCTCGATGTTGCGCAGCGTCTGGACCGCCTGCGCGTACGGGTCGCCCGCCCCGACCACGCGTCCGTCCGCGTCGGTGGCCGTCGTCCCCGAGACGTACACGTGGCATCCTGCGCGGACGGCCCGCGAGTAGCCGACCAGCGGCTCCCAGGGCGTTCCCGTCGCGACCCGGATCCGCCGGCTCACAGGGTCCTCCGAAACACCCATTGCGACTTGATCACCTCGTAGCCCATGGCCTCGTAGAACGGCCTGGCCTCGATCCTCGCGACGTTCGAACGAATGCGAAGGATCGCATAGCCCCGTCCGCGCGCCCACTCCTCCGCCGCCCGGACGAGGCGCCGGCCGGCCCCCCTGCGTCGCGCGGAGCCGTCGACGACGAGGCCGTCGATCTCCGCAAACGCATCGGACCCCAGGAAGCGCCGCCCGCACACGTGGATCCAGCCGGCCAGCCGGCCGTCCCCCTCCTCGGCTACCAGGAGCGCGACGTCGGGATCGTCCGCCAGCGCTCGGAAGCGCCGCTCCACGTCCGCCGCCGAGGAGGGATATCCCAGCTGGCCGGACAGCCGCGCCACGGCCTCGAGGTCGCGGGCCGTCATCCCCCTCACGGCGGGCGGGCCCGCCTCGCTCACGCCCGCTCTCCGCCGCGATCGCTGGACATCGTCGTCTTCCCGGGCCCGGGGACCTTCGACATGCGGACGTAGACGCGCAGCGGAGTCTGGATGATCCAGAGGACGAGCAGCGCCGCGATCCATCCCAGCTTCCGGCTCTCGAGGTGTCCCCCCGCCGTCAGGTTCGCCCGGATCACCAGCTGCGTCCCCAGGACCAGGAACAGCAGGACGCCGATGGCGCACCACGCGATCGCCCCTTGAAGATACCCGAGCGTCTCGTCCCTCCTGTCGCTCGAGAGCCAGTGGTCCCTGTTCGGGAGGCTGACCGCGCGGTCCGGCATCAGCTTCAGGAGCCCCGCCAGGAGGAACAGCACGCCGGCCGTCAGGACCAGGGACCCGAGGTAGATCGCGAAGAAGGCGGCGCGTGACGACCAGCCGTTGGGAGATCCGTCCAGCACGAAGTGGGACGCCATCGGGTCCGGCACGAGGGGGTAGTAGTGCGCGATCTGCAGGACGACCAGCGCCATCAGGAGCACGAGCGCGATCGACGCCCCCTTCATGCCTTCACCCGGCGCCGGGCACCCGCCCGCGCGGCGCCCTGGACGAGCGGCCAGGCGGCGCATTGCGCCACGGCCTCGTCGCGGCTCATCTTCTTCGCCCGCGCCAGCACGTCGTCAGGCACCCAGCGCGGAAAGGGCGTGATCCGCACGCGGTGCCGGCCGCTCTCCGTGTGTTCCTCGCGGATCGCGGCGAGCCCGCGTCTCGGCAGCGCCACGGACAGACGCGCCAGCGCCGGCCACAGCCGCCGGTGCACGAACGTCACCTTCCCCTCCACCAGCCGGCAGACCAGGATCTGTCTCGAGTCGGACACCGCGTTGAAGATGCGGAACATCCGCTGCGCCTTCGGGTGACCCCACCAGCTGCCGCGGAAGGGGCCCCCGCCGACGGCCTCGGCCAGGCTGGGCACCGGCCCGCGCGCGGCCATCAGCACGATGCCGTGCCGCTTGACGAATGCCAGGGCCCCGCGCTCGGTCATCCTCTCCTCGATCGCCGCCCGCCCGGCGCCCGGCTACGGTCGCGAGTTGCCGTTGTCCATGTCGGACACGATGAGCCAGCGCCCCGTTTCGTCGCGGCGCAGCGTCAGGGTGAACTTGCCGGTGTCCGGCTCTCCCGGATGACGCGCGAAGCCTCCGATGATGTACCCCACCGGCCCGTCGGTCGCGAAGGCCATGGCGCGCAGGGAGAGGGGCCCGCCCTGCCCCTCGTAGCGCTTCCGGATCGCCTCGCGGCCGCGGACCGGGGGCGATCCGTTCGACAGGACGAAGCCGTCCTCGGCGAACAACAGCGCGAGGGCCGCGGCGTCCTTGTTTCTCCAGGCGGTCTCGTAGTCGGTGAGCACCCGCGCCAGGGGCGCCGGCAGGCCGACGCTCGGCAGCTGCGCCGGTTGCGGCAACGGCGCGGCGGGGGCATGCGCCAGTCCGCTCGCGATCAGCAGGACACCGGTCACGATCAGGAGTGTCCGGGCCGTCCGGTTCATCGTGCCTCCTTCGATCTCTCGCCCATGCGGGCGGTTGCGCACAGCATACCGCCTCCCGGCACGCTCGCGCCGTCCGATCAGCCGCCCAGGGCGCGAAACGCGTGGGCGCACAGGAGCGCGCTGACTGGCACCGTGACGAGGAGCCCCAGCCCCAGGAACGCGGCGCCGAGCAGGTTGAGTCCCAGGAGAAACAGGGACATCATGAGCAGCGGTCCGCTTTTCCCCTGCGTCAGCTGCAGGCTGATCCGCAACGCCTCGACCGCCCCCTCCCGCCTTCCGACCACCACGAGGAACGACGGGGCCAGCCGGGCCGCGGCGTAGAGCCCGGGGACGACGAGGAGCGCCAGGCCGGCCAAGAGCAGGGGGAGCAGCGCCAGCTTGAGGATCAGGAACCGGATCGCGACGCGGTGATCGAGAAACGCCTCGCGTCCGGGCGGGGGCGCCCCGTCGACCGCGGCGAGCGCGACGCGCAGGATCGCCGCCTCGCAGTACGCCGTCCCCCAGAAGTAACCCAGGTGGAGCCCCAGCCAGATCGGCCGGCCCGGCGGGCTGCCGCTTCCGATGACCAGGATCTCGAGCGCCACCCACACGCCCGCCCATGCGAGCAGCAGCAGGAGGATCCGCGGCGCCTCGGAGCGGTAGAGCGATCGTGCCCGCTCGAAGGCCGCGGCGAGATCCGGAGTCACGCGGACGGCGTGTCGATCAGCTCGTCGTAGCCGCGCCCCTCGAACTGCAGGATGCAGAAGCCGTTGCCGAACGGGTCGGACAGGCGCGCCAGGCGGCCCCAGGCCCGCTTCTCGATCCGCCCCTCGAGCGCGGCCCCCGCCGACACGGCCCGGGCGACCCCCGCCTCGATGTCCTCGACCGCGAAATCGAGGTGGACCGGCGTCCAGTGGCGGCCGTAGTCCCGCCCGTCCGTCGCCCCCTCGAAGGGACGCGTCCCCTTCCGGTTCTCGAGAAGATAGATCGGGGACGATGCGCCCAGAAGCTCGCACGCATCGGCCCCCAGACTGCGCCCCTGCTTCAGGCCCAGCGCGGCCAGGTAGAAGCGGATCCCCTTCTCGAGATCATCGACGTCGATGTTGATCAGGAGAGTTGCCACGGTCGCGCCTCTTCGTTCCGGACGCGGTCAGCGCCTCCGCGCGAACGCATCCACGCTGAGCCGACCCGAGCCCCGGCACGCGATGAAGAGGAAGACGAAGCAGTAGACGACCGCGAGCTCGCCATGGTTGACGATCGGCCAGAACCCG
>DATNEZ010000354.1:0-6012 GCA_035606645.1 Binatia bacterium | reverse complement strand
GGGTGCGCGGCGTCGTCCTGCCTCTGAAGTCCGGCTCGGTCCTCGAGCGCGCCGCGGCCACCCGGGCGACGTACGTCGGGCCGATCGACGCGGACGATCCGGCCGGACGCCTGGTCGCCCGCCTCGGAGGACGGCCGCCGCGGGAGTCGGCGCTCCTGCCGATCGCCGCGGGGCGGCAGGTCTTCTCCGTTCTCTACGGCGACAACGCCCGCAGCGGGCGTCCGGTGGGGGACCTGCGGGGGCTCGAGATCTTCACCGCGCAGGCGGGCATCGCGCTGCACAACGCGGCCCTGAAGCGCCGGCTGTCGGAGCTGTCGGCCGCGACCGGGGGGAGCGGCGCGCATGCCTGACGATCGGGGAGGACGTCCCGAGCAGGAACGCAGCCGGAGCGACTTCGTCTCCGAGGCCGAGGAGATCCTCGAGGCTCTCTCCGACCGCATGCGCGAGCTGGAAAGGGTCTTCGCTGCCGGGAGGCCCCACGCCGAGACGATCAACACCATCTTCAGGGAAGTGCACTCGCTCAAGGGGCTGGCCTCGCTCCTCGGGTTCCCCGACATCGCATCCATGACGCACGAGCTCGAGGACCTGCTCTCGCGGCTGCGCCTGGGCGCGCCCCTCGAGGGGCCGGTGCTCGACCTCTTGCACCTCAGCCTGGACGCGCTTCTCGACGCCCTGAGACGCGTCCGCGCGGGCACGGCCCTCGCCGCCGGCCTCGAAGGAATCCGTGAGCGCCTGCGGGAGGCGGTCGCCTCGATCGAAGTCCCGGCGATGCCCGTTCCCCCCGGTCTCGACCTTCCGCCCTACCTGCTGGCTTCCCTGACCGAGTTCGAGGAGAGGCGCCTCGCCGAGAGCCACCGACAGGGTTTCCGGCTGTCCGTCGCCAGGTTGCGCTTCGAGCCGGACCGCCTCGAGTCCCAGCTCCAGGACGCGGGGCGCCGGGCCGCGGAGGCGGGGGAGGTGATTGCCCGTGTCCCCGTCGCCGGCGAGGCGGGGATCGTCTTCGAGTTCCTGGTGGCGGGAACCCGGCCGCTGCGCGAGGACGACTTTCCCGCGGAGCTGGCGCCTCAGGTCCGGCCGATCTCCACGGGGTCTCCCGCCCGCACGCCTCCTCCGGAGGGACCGGCCGAAGAGGACCGCGAGGACTTCGCGGGCCTCTCGGGATCGCTGCGGGTGCCGGTGGCGCGGCTCGACGAGGTCCTGGCCCAGGTCGGAGATCTCTCGATCGAGGTCTCCGCACTCGAGCAGGGACTGCGGGAAGTGCGCGAGTCGCACCCGGAGGACCGGCGCGTGCGCGCCCTGGCTCCCCGGACCCAGGGAATCCTCAAACGCCTGCGGGCCCTGCAGAGGAGCACCATCGAGGTGCGCCTGGTTCCCCTGCAGCAGGTGTTCCGCCGGGCGGAGCGCCTGGTCGCGCGCACGGCGCGCGCCTCGGGCCATGAGGCCGCGCTGCACGCCCTGGGGGCGGACACGGAGATCGACAAGGGCGTGATGGACGCCCTCGCGCCGTCCCTGATGCAACTGGTCACCAACGCGCTGGTCCACGGCATCGAGCCCCCGGGGGAGCGCGAGAGCGCCGGAAAGCCCCGGCAGGGGCGCGTCGTCCTGAGCGCCTTCCGTCGCGGGGCGTCGGTCGTGATCGATGTCATCGACGACGGCCGCGGGATCTCGGTTCCTGCGGTGCGAGCGGCCGCCGAGGCGCGGGGCCTGCTTCACCCGTCCGATCCGATCACCCTGGAGCAGGCCTGCGAGCTCATCTTCCTTCCCGGGTTCAGCACCGAGACCAGGGTGAACGAGGTCTCGGGACGGGGGGTGGGGATGGACGTGGTGCGCCGCTCCCTGCGGCGCCTGAAAGGGACGGTCACCGTGAGGTCCCTGGAGGGGAAGGGGACCACCTTCACCATGACGGTGCCGATCAGCCTGGCGCTGGTCCCCGCGCTGATCGTGCAGGCACAGGGGAGGCGCTTCGCCATCCCGCTCGGCTCGATCCGGGAGAACGTGCGGCTCCTGGGCTCGCGTCGTCGCACGGAGCCCCGCGGCGACGTCTACGACCACCCGGACGGCCCGCTCCGCCTGGTGCGCCTGGAGAGCCTTCTCGAGGGCGCGGGCTTCGCAAGGGGGGACGCGCCCGCGGGCCGGTTCGCGCTGGTGACCCTGGCGGGCGGGCGTCGCCTCGGCATCGTGGTGGACGGCTTCCTCGGCCGACAGGACGTCGTCGTCAAGCCGGTCGGCCGCTGGGTGCGCGATGTCACGGGCGTGGCCGGCGCGACGGACCTCGGTGATGCCAGCGCCGTCCTCGTCCTCGATCCGGAGGCCCTGGTCGCCGCGGCCCCGGAGGAGCGCCCCCATGCCTGAGACGGCCGCCTTGGAGGCCTTGCCGCAGGGACAGGGGCGGATCCTCGTCTTCGCGGTCGACGGGCAGGAGTACGGCGTCACGCTCGAGCCGATCGTCGAGATTGTCCGCCACAGGGGCGCGACGCCGGTCCCCTACGCCGATCCGGCGATCGAGGGGATCGTGCCGCTTCGCGGCCGGATGGTGACGCTGTTCGATCTGCGCCGCTGCCTGGACCGTCCCGCCCGTCCCTCCGATCAAAGGGCCAAGGTGGTGGTGATCGACTCGTCCGGCGACCTTCTGGGACTCGTGGTCGACTCGGTGAACCGGGTCGCGGTCCTCCCGAAGGACGCGCTGGAGCCGCTGCCGGCCGGGCTCAGGCACGGCCCTCCCGGAATGCTCGGAGGGGCGCTGCGCCACAAGGACGGGTACGTGCTTCTCCTGGAGCTCGAGGCGCTGGTGAGGAGGCTCTCATGATCGTGGCGTGTCCGGGCTGCGGACGGCGATACCGTCTCCCCGACGGGGGGCCGGCGGCCGGCGGCCGGAAGCTGCGCTGCACCGCCTGCCAGCGGGTCTTCGATCCGGCGGGGGCGGCGCCCGAACGTCCGGCCGCCCCGGCGGGAGGCGGCGCGTCTCCGACCCTGGTCCTGCTCGGCGACGAGGATCGGGAGTTCCGGCACCTGGTGCGGCGCACGCTCGAATCGCTGGGGTGCAAGGTGGAGGTGACGGACGACGGCGAGGCCGCCTTCCGCTACGCCGTGGCCCGTCGCCCGGCGCTCATGGTCCTGAACGTCTACCTGAAGCGGCTCCTGGGCGTGGCGGTCTGCGAGGGAGTGAAGGGGAGCCCGGACCTGCGGGGAACCCGCGTCGTCCTGGTCGGATCGGTGTTCAAGTCCGGACGATTCATGCGCACTCCGGGGAACCTGTACGGCGCCGACGATTACTTCGAGGACGTCATCCCGGAGGCGCAGCTGCGCGGAAGGCTCCAGGCGCACCTCGGGGGGCGGGCCGCGGCGAGGCAGGCCCCCGCGGCGGGCCCCGGTTTCTCCGAGGCGTCCTCGCCGGAGGGCACGGACGTGGCCGCGAACGGGGCGGACGAGCCGATCGATCCTCGGTCCGAGATCCGCCGCCTGGCGCGCATCATGATCTCCGACCTCCGGATCTACTACCCCGACGGGTTCGTCAAGGCGATCGTCGAGCGGCGCTTCTCGGAGGAGTTCCGCGAGGAGCTGGCGCAGGCGAAGGATCTCATCGGCCGCCGCTTCCCCGGGCTGCCGGACCGGATGACCGTCCTCACGGAGGCCCTGAAGGAGCAGATCGCCGAGGTGCGCGCCGAGGCGGCGCCGCGCCGGGCGGGGTCCGACTCGTGAGCCGTTCTCGGTCCGGAGAGGAGACCTCCGGGCACCCGCCGAAACCGGTCCGGCGCAAGCCGATCGAGCTCATCGTCATCGGCTGCTCCGCAGGGGGCCCGGTCGCGCTCCAGGAGATCCTGCCCGTCCTGCCCCGGGACACGAGCACGTCGATCCTCGTGGCCCAGCACATGCCGCAGCGGTTCACGGCGCTGTTCGCCGGCAGGCTGCATCGCCTGTGCTCCCTGCCGGTCACGGAGCCGAAGGAAGGGGATCGCCTGGCGTCCGGCCGGATCTACATCGCCGCCGGGGGGCAGCAGACGATCCTCGAGAGGCAGTCGCAGACCATCCTGTTCCGCGTCCGGCCGCGCGACGCGTCCGAGCGCTACGCCCCGTCCGCCGATCTCCTCATGTCCTCGGTCGCCGGCCTCTTCGGCGCGCGGGTCCTGGCGGTCCTGATGACGGGCATGGGAGGGGACGGCGTCGCCGGCCTGCGCGCGATCAAGGAGCGCCGCGGCCAGACGATCGCCGAGTCCGAGGAGAGCGCCGCGGTCTTCGGCATGCCCCGCGGCGCGATCCGCGCCGGCCTGGCCGACCGCGTCCTGCCCCGGCGGGAGATCGCGCTGGAGATGGTCCGCCTCTGTCGCGGTGCCTGACCGTCCGGTTACAGGATTGCACCTGCCGGAGGCGGGACCTATATTCTGGGCCATGAACCGGAGCCGTGACGCCGGCCCCCTGCCGGGGGAGCGCGACGATCTCTCCGCCCGCGGCGAAGAGCTGCGCAACATGTTCAACCGCGCGCGGGCCTTCACGGAGGAGCTGCTGCGCGAGAACGAGCGCCTGCGGTTCCGCGTCTCCGGACTGCAACGCGAGATGGAGCAGTCTGCGGCTCAGGGCCCGGCCGCCGGCTCGCCGGCCGCCTCCCAGCTGGCCGAACGGGTCCGCGTCCTGGAGAAGGAGCGGGACGAGCTCCTGTCGCGCTTCCGGCACGTGGAGGAGATGAACCGGAGCGTCGCGGCGCGCTACGACGAGATCGACTCGCAGAACAACCACCTGGCCAACCTGTACGTCGCCTCCTACCAGCTGCACGCCACCCTGAACTTCACCGAGGTCCTGGTGACGGTGAAGGAGATCCTGATCAACCTCATAGGGGCGGAGGCCTTCGGCATCTTCTGGGTGGACGAGCGGCACCAGCACCTGAAGACCGAGGCCAGCCAGGGGATGGGGGATTCCGTGCCGGAGACCATCCGGCCGGACCGGGGACCTCTGCAGCGGGCGGCGGGGGGCGAGTCGTACTATGCCGATCCGCTGCCGCCGGCCGGAGACCTCGACCCGGAGAGCCCGATTGCGTGCGTGCCCTTGCGCATCGGGACGCGTGTCATCGGGGTGATCGCCATCTACCAGCTCCTGACCCAGAAGGAGCGCTTCGAGCCGCTCGACTTCGAGCTGTTCACTCTCCTGGCGGGGCACGCCGCGACGGCGCTGTTCAGCTCGAAGCTCTACCAGAGATCCGAGAAGAAGCTGTCGGAGATCCAGGGGTTCCTGGACCTGCTGACGGCCCCCTCTCCCCAGAAGGCGGGGAGGTCATGAGCGGCGCCACCTTCCTGATCGTCGAGGACTCGCCGACCATGCGCCAGCTCATCGCCTTCTCGCTGCGCCGGCTGAAGGAGTGCCGGATCATCGAGGCGGTCGACGGCGTGGACGCCCTGAAGAAGCTGACCACCGAGCGCGTCGACCTGGTGATCACCGACATCAACATGCCCATGATGGACGGGCTGAAGCTGATCTCCGTGATCCGCGGCAACGCCCGGACGAAGACGGTTCCCATCATCATCGTCACAACGGAAGGGGCGGAGGAGGACCGGAAGCGCGGCCTGGCGCTCGGCGCCAACGCTTACATCGCGAAGCCGATTCAGCCTTCCGAGCTCCTCAAGACCGTCGCCTCGCTGCTCGAGCCGTCCCGCAACTGATTCCCCGCCCCTCCCGCGTCCTGCAGGTGGACGCGATGCGGGCCGCGATGCCACCAGCACAGCGCGAACAGGGCCCACAGGGCCGAGCCGCGATCGTGCTGTCGCTGGCGGTGCTCGTCCAGCCACGCCGAGGCCACGCGGTGATCCGCGCCGGCGACGGACTGCAGGGCCAGAGGCGTCACCACCTCGGCGAACAGCCCCGCGAGGGATCCGGCCAGCCAGTGGCCGACCGGCATCTCGAAGCCGCGCTTCGGGGCGCGCCTCGCATGTTCCGGGACGATTCCCCGCAGCGCCCGGCGGAGCAGGCGTTTCCCCGCGAACGGGGAGACATGGGAGCGGAACGGGAGCGACATCGCCAGCTCGA
>DATNEZ010000353.1:0-8714 GCA_035606645.1 Binatia bacterium | reverse complement strand
ACCGACAGGAGCGACATCGAGAAGCGGTCCGGGGCCACGGCGTGGCGCACCAGCGCATCCATGGTCGTGACGCTGTGCACCGGTTGCCCCGGGTCCTGCGTCACCGCTTCGTTCCGGACCGCCCGGGCGAGGCGCTCGGGGTCCCCCGTCGAGCGGACCACCACGTTGAGCGCGAGATAGGGATTCTGTGCGTGCGGGATGAAGATCTCCGGCTTCGGCCGGCTCCTGGGACCGTAGTAACGGGTGTCGCCGGCGACACCGACGACCTCGTAGACGTACGGCCGGCGCCTGTAGTCGATGACCAGCCTGCGGCCGACGGCCGAGACGCCGGGCCAGGTCTGGCGCGCCAGCTCTTCGTTGACCATGATCACCAACGGCCCGCCCATGCGATCCTGCTCCGAGAAGGCGCGCCCCTCGCGCACCGGGATGCGCATGGTCGTGAAATAGCCGGGCGTAACGGTGCGGATGCCCCCCTGCGGGGCCTGCCCGAGCGGATCGGGCTCCCCGTCACGCCAGTACGGCCGGCTGAAGTCGATCCCCACCTCGCTCAGGGGGAGCGCGGTGGTGCCGGCCACCGAGAGGACCCCCGGCAGCGGGGCGAGCCGGGCGATCAGATCCCGATAGTACTGCGACGCTTTGCCCGGGGCGCCGTAGGCGTTGGTGTTGAGAAAGACCCGCATCACCAGGAGGTTTCCAGGATCGAAGCCGGGGTCCACCGCCACGACCCGGGCGAAGCTGCGCACGAACAGCCCCGCGCCGACCAGGAGGACGAGGGCCAGGGCCACTTCGCCGACCACCAGAAGCTCGCGCAGGCGGCTGGTTCTCCGGCCGGCCGAGAGGCCGCGCCGCCCGCCCGCCGAGAGTCCCGACGTCAGGTCGATCCGGCTGGCCTGGATCGCGGGCGCCATGCCGAACACGAGGCCCGTGACGAGGGAGACCAGGAGGGTGAACAGCAGGACGCCGGCGTCGATCCGCACGTCCTCCATGCGCGGGATCTCGCTCGGGGCCAGCGAGACCAGCAGGCCCAGGGAGGAATAGGCGATCGCCAGCCCGGCCAGCGCCCCGGCCAGGGAGAGCAGGACGCTCTCCGTGAGGAGCTGCCGGACGAGCCGGCGCCGCGAGGCCCCGAGCGCCGCGCGCACCGCCATCTCGTGCGCGCGCCCCGTGGCGCGCGCCAGCAGCAGGCCCGCGACGTTGGCGCAGGCGATCAACAGGACGAACCCGACCGCCGCGGACAGGACCAGCAGGCCGGGCCGGCCCTCTTTCACCAGGTCCGCCTGCAAGGGCGTCAGCCGGACCGTCCAGCCCTTGTTGGCCTTCGGATGGCGCTGCTCGAGGTCGGCCGCGATGCCGGCCAGATCGGCCTGCGCCCGCTCGAGCGAGACGTCCGGCCGCAACCGGGCGATCACGTTGAGAAACCGGTAGTCGCGTGGCGGGCCGTCGGGGAAGCGGCCCGGGTCCCAGGAGCGCGCGATGTCCCAGGGCATCCAGGCATCCACCTGGGCGTTCGGGAAGGCGAAAGTCGGCGGCATCACGCCGATCACCGTCCAGGCGACGCCGTCGACCAGGACGGTCCTGCCGACCACCCCGGGATCGGCGCCGAAGTGCCGGCGCCAGAAGCCGTCGCTCAGCACAAGGACGCGATCGCCGCCGACAAAGAAGAAGGCCTCGTTGTAGAGCGCGCCGGGAATCGTCTTCGGGTCGAACGCTTCGCCGAGAGACGGCGCCACGCCCAGCACCTTGAAGAAGTCCCCGTCCGCGTGGACGGACTGGATCTGCTCGGCGGCCCCGTCGCTTTGCAGCGTACGCGAGAACTGGTACCACACCGCCACGCCGTCGAAGACCTTGTTGCGCGAGCGCCAGTCCAGGAAGTTGCCCGGCGCCGGGTTCGCGCGGTCCCTCCCCAGCGACGGATTGGCATCGAACGCCAGCACCAGGCGGTCGGGCTGCGGATAGGGCAGGGGGCGCAGCAGCACGGCATGGACCACGCTGAAGATGGCCGCGTTCGCCCCGATCCCGAGCGCCAGCGTCAGGACGGCGATGGCCGTGAAGCCGGGGGTGCGGCGCAGCATGCGCAGGCCATAGAGCACATCGCCCCGCAGGCCGCCGAGCGCCGCCCGAAGCGTCCCGCGCCCCAAGGCCGCGGCCTCGGCCCCCTCCTGCCAGCGCTCGAGGGGCGGCACGATATCCCGCTCCGCCTCGAGGACCTGCCGGACCGCATCCTGGTCCGGCAGGTGCCGCATCACGCTCTCGCGGGCGCTCTCCTCGGATTCCCCCTGAAGGAGCGCCTCGCGGTAGGCCTCCTCCAGCTGCTGGGCCAGGTCCTCGACGATCTCCGCCTCGCGCTCGGGCCGCACGGAGGGCAGGCTCAGGCGGTCGCGGACCAGGGCGCGCCAGTCAGGCATGACCGATCCCCACGATTCGATTGACCGCCAGGATGAACTCTTTCCAGATGCCGCGCTGCTGGGCGAGGACTTTCCGCCCGTCCGGCGTCAGCCGGTAGTAGCGGCGCCGCGGCTCGGCGGCTTTCTCCACCCAGCGGCCCGTGATGAGGCCCCTGGCCTCCAGCCGCGTGAACATGGGATACAGCGAGCCGATCCGGAAGGTGAGGCGCCCTCCGGAGAGCCGCTCGATGAGCTTGCCGACCTCGTAGCCGTAGCGGGGGCGCTCCTCGAGCAGCGCCAGGATCAGCAGCTCCGTGCTCCCCTTCTTGAGCTCCTTTGTGAACACGCGCCCCCCTGTAATGCGTCACACTATACTTCGATAAAGTATAGCTGTCCACAACAAAGTGCGGGCGCGGTCGTCCTGGCCCCGGGTGGGCATCGACGACTGGGAGCGTGTCCGAGTAACAGGATGCTAGGCGGCCGACTCCACCGCCATCGCAAGCGCCTTGCCGAGGTCCAGGGCGGTCTGGAAACGCTGGTTCCGGTCCGGCGCGAGGGCGCGCAGGATCGCGTCGGAGAGCGGGCGGGGAATGGATTTGTCGAGAAGATGCGGCGGCTGGGGACGGGCGGAGAGGTGCTTCATGAGGATTTCCTGGATGTCCTTGCCGTGGAACGGCTCGACGCCGGTGAAGAGGAAATACAGCACGGCGCCGAGAGAATAGATGTCGGTGCGACGGTCCACGCCCATCGCCTGGATCTGCTCGGGGGACATGTACATCGGAGAGCCGACGACGGCGCCGGTCGCCGTCAGGGTGTGGCCGGGGTTCTCCGGGCGGGCGATGCCGAAGTCGAGGACCTTGGCGTCGCCGGCCGACGTCACCAGGATGTTCTCCGGCTTGATGTCCCGGTGCACCACCCCGATCTGGTGCGCCGCGTCGAGGGCGGTCGTCAGCTGCTGCGCGAGCTTCAGCCGGTCGGCGCGCGAGGGGGCCGGGCTCCGGCCCATCCAGCGGGGCAGCGACACGCCGTCGATGTACTCCATGACGATGAAGCGATGGTCCTGCCACTTCTCCATGGTGAAGACGCGGACGACGTGCGGGTGGTTCACCTTGCGGGCGGTCTTGATCTCCTGCACGAAGCGGGCGGCCAGGTCGGGGCCGATCTCCCCCTTCAGGAACTTCAGGGCCACGGTCTCGTCCAGCTCCACATCGCGCGCCCGGAAGATGGTCCCCATGCCGCCGCGGCCGATCTCCGCCAGGACCTCGTAGCGGTTGAGGACGGTCATCCCGGGGACGATCTCCTTCAGCTCGAGGTCGGCGAGGACGGCCTTGGCGTCGGGGTACCGCTTCTCCTTGTCCTTCTCCATGAGCCGCAGGATGACCGTCCTGAGAAAATCGGGAAGGGGCCTCTCGCCGGGGCCGGGCAACGGGACCGGCGCATGCGCCTGCATCTGGCCGACGTCGCTCCCCTGGAACGGCGGATGCCCGACCGCCATCTCGTACAGGACGATGCCGAGCGAATACAGGTCGGTGCGCGCGTCAACCTTGTCCTTCAGCAGGACCTCCGGCGGGGTGTACTGGATGATGCGACCGGCCGAGAGCTCCTGGGTGGACAGGTCGGTGAGGCGGACCCCCAGGCCGAAGTCGGACACGCTCACCGTGTCGTTCTCGGTGATGAAGATGTTCTCGGGTCGGAGGTTCCGGTTCAGGACCCCCCGGCCGTGCGCGTGCTCCAGGGCGTGCAGGATCTGGCGGCCGATCTCGACGACCCGGTTCGCCTCGAAGCGCACCTTGTCGTCGAGGAGCGAGCGCAGCGTGCGCCCCTCGGCGAGGGCCGAGACGATGAAGCGGCCGACCTCGTCGGTGCCGGTGTCGAAAATCGACACGATATTCGGGTGGCTGAGCTGGGCGGCGGTCGCCGCCTCCTTCAGGAAGCGGTCCGCCTTGCCGGTCTCGTTCGGCCCCTCGGCCAGGCGCCGCACGGCGACCTTGCGGCCCAGCTCGGTGTCCACGGCGCGGAACACCTCGCCGAGCTTCCCCTTGCCCAGGGACTGCTCGATACGGTAGCGGCCCGGCTCGGACCAGCCGCTCTCCTGGGCCTCCTTCCTGGATCCGCCGCGCGCGCCCAGCATGGCCAGCGGCGTCTCCTCGATCGCCTTCATGCGGGCCAGGGCGTCCTTGTACGAATAGTCGTACGCCACGATCTTCTGGTACACGGGGAGCGCATCGCGCGGCCGCATGTTCCCCTCGTGGGCCAGGGCCAGGGAATAGTGGATGACCACCGTGTCGTCGTTGACCTCCTCGCCGTCGAGGGCGGCCTGGAACTTGTCGGCCGCCAGCGTGTGCAGCCCCTGCTCGGCGAAGATGCGCCCCAGGAGGAAGGCCGCCTTGCGGAACTCCCGGTCCTCGGGCGTCACCTTCTGCAGCGCCTTGATGCAGGCGTCGTAGTTCTTCTTCTCGTAATACAGGCGGGCGGCCGCGACCGGGTCCTCGGCCTTCATGTAGACGCGGGCGGCGTCCTCGGTCCGCCCGGCCTTGCGGTACAGCTCGGCGGCGTTCTTGAAGTCGCGGGCCGACTCGTAGAGACGCGCCGCCTCCTCGTGCTTGCCGGCCTGCACGTAGAGGTTGGCCGCCTGGTCCGTCTCGCCGTCCTTCTCGAACAGGACGGCAGCGCGCAGCGGCTCGCCGGCTTCCTTCCAGGCCTCGGCCGCCTTGATCAGCACGCCGGCGGCCTCCAGGATTTCCGCGGCCTCGCGGTGCTTCCCCTGGCGCGCCAGGATCTCGGCCTGGACGCCCGGAGCCATCGAGGACAGCTGACGACCCGATTCCTGCAGGATCTTGAACGCCTCCTCGGGCCGCTGCAGCTTCAGGAGGAGGTCCGCCGCCTTCTCCGCGTGCCCGGCCCGCTTCCAGGCTTCGGCCGCCTGGTCGAACATCAGCGCCAGCTCGAAGTGCGCGGCCGCCTTCTCGGGCCGCTCGAGCTTCAGGTGCAGCTCCCCCGCGAAGCGGTGGTACTTGAGGAGCATGCCGCGCTCCGCTTCGGAGCGGAAGCTTCCCGCCTCCTGGCGGTTGAGGTTCTCGATCAGCTCCTCGAACAGGGAGGCCGCCAGGGCCTCCTGCCCCGCCTTGACGTACAGGATCGCCGCCTTGTCCTTGAAGCCGCCCCGGTTGTAGTTCTGCGCCGCCGCGGCGAACTGGTCGAGCGCCTCGAGGAGCTCGGCGGCCCGCGCGAACTGGCCGGCCTTGGTGAACATCCAGGCGGCCTTGTCGCGGTTGTCCTGCTTGAGCTCGATCTCCCCCGCCGCCGCCAGGTCCCCCGCCTTGAGGTAGTACAGGGAGGCGTTCGGCAGGTCCCCCATCTCTTCCGCCAGCCGGGCGGCCAGCTCGAAATGGCTCCCCTTCAGGTACATCTCGTTGGCCCGCTTCCAGTCCCCCGCCAGGCGGTAGAAGTCGCCTGCCTGGTCGTAGTTGCCGGCCCTCGCCGCCTGCTTGGCTCTCTTGGAGTACTCCGCCGGTGTCGGTATGGGCGACTCCCACGGGGCCGGGCCCGTCCGATGGCGGCAGACCTCCCCCGTTGCGGTCTGCCCCGGCGGCAGAATCTAGGCCCCGGGAAGGCGGAACGCCACCTTCCCGGGCAGGGGGAATTGGGGGAATTTCGAAGAGTGTGGGGAGGCCGCGACGGCCGGGGGCGACCCCCGGCCGGATGACCGGTCAGGCGCCTAGCGGGCCGGCGCCGGCTGCGTCTTGAAGGCCTGCTCGACCAGGGGCTTGAGCTCCCCCTTCTGATGCATCTCGGTCACGATGTCGCAGCCGCCGATGAACTTTCCCCCCACGAACACCTGGGGGATGGTCGGCCAGCTGCTCACGGACGACAGGATCTGCCGGATGCGGGGATCCGGGAGGATGTCCACCGTCTTGAACGGCTTCCCGATCTCCTTGAAGATCGCGATGGTGCGCGCCGAGAAGCCGCACATCGGCATGTCGGTCGTTCCCTTGGTGAACAGGCAGATGGTGTTGGAATCGATTTCCTTCTTGATCATGGCGACGAGGTCGGCTGACATTTCAGGTCTCCTTCTCCCATTCGGCCGGGGTGACGGTGCGCAGCTGGAGCGCGTGCACCTGCCCCCCGTCCATCTCATTTCTGAACAGCGCGTAGATCATCTGGTGCTGCTCGATCCGGGACTTTCCCTCGAACGCCTTGGCGATCACCACGGCGCTGAAGTGGGCCTCGGCCCCCTCGACCTTGACCAGCGCCCCGGGCAGCGCCTCTTCGATCCGCTCCTGCATCTCCTTCGGGTCCAGGGGCGCTCCTCCGTCAGTTGATGCTGGCGTTGAACGCCAGGCTCGAATCGAGGCTGCACGACGTCTCGGGAATCCCGTCTACGTCGTCATCAATTTCGACCGAATCGCAACCGCCGGAGAATGTCTGATTGCTGATGTTGAACGTGCCGATGCATTGGATGAAGAGCACTTCGTCTGCGTCCCAGACCCGCGCGAGCCCAAGACAGGAATCTGCCTGGACCGTGCCGGTCACTTCGGGCGAGACGCTCGTGTCGTTGTCGATGTCGGTTCGGTCCGCGCTGATCTTGAAGCTCGTGCTCCCGTCGCTGCCGAAGACATCCATGCCGGCGAAGTCCCCCGGGAAGTTGTTGAGCGTGACACTTCTGCCGTTGTTCCCCGGCGCGGCGCCCGTACAGTTCTGCAGAGTGCGGCTGGCCGCCGTGATGTCGATCGTCCAGTCACCGATCAAGTCGTCGCGGATCAGGCCGCAATCGAGCCCCTGGTTGATGATGGTCGTCGTGTTGCCGCTGTCGTTGCAGCCCGCCAGGAGCGCCGCTCCGCCCAACAAAGCCAGAACCGTGATTCGGGTTCGCACGTGCGTCGTCCTCCGCGTCTTGAGCCTCGGATTCTATCCTCGAACGCCCCCGGCGTCCAACCCGCGTGGCTACGGGCAGGACAGAGGCTCGATGGCCTGCTTCCCCGGACCGAAGGTGCCGGCCGCGCAGGAGTTCCGCGCGCGGGCGAGATAGAACCAGCCGTCCCCGCCGGGCGGAGCGGCGCGCGTGTCGTCGTAGGCGGTGGCCACGAGCCCCGAGGCCAGGCACGACGTGGACGCTCCCAGGCCCGACGTGCGCAGGGCAAGGAGGCCGCCCCCCGCGACCTCGTAGGTCACGCCGGGACCGGCCCCCGGCGGCTGGTTGCCGTCCCAGGCCAGGTGCGCAGGAGAGGCTGCGTCGACCGCGAGCCCGGTCACCTCGATCGGCGTGAGCCACGGGGCGGCCGCGTCGCCGGGGGAGCAGTCGTCGCCGTTCAGGTGTCCGTCGAGGTCACGGTCGGCGCCGAGCCGCACCCCCGAGCCGACCGTGGCGCAGAGGAAACTGACCGGCCCTCCCGCCCCCTGGCGCAGATCCAGCGTGCTCAGCTGCGGCTCCCCCGCCACGTCGGTGGTCCACAGCCCGCCCGTTCCGATCCCGCCGTTCAGGTAGTAGCCCCGCAGCCGGCCTGAGGCGCCGCGCGCCCAGGCGACCAGCTCGCAATGCCGGCCGGCGTCGGCCAGGTTTCCGAGATTCAGGAGGGTCGAGAGAAGGAGTTCCTGCGGCGGCGGCCCGGTCGGCGGGGCGCCGGCGGGGACCGTCAGGTTCTTCCCCACGGCCGGCCGGATGCCGGTCGGGAAGAGCGTCAGGAAGACCGTGAGATCGCGCGTCTCCTGGGGCGTGAGGCTGAACACCCCGGCCGACAGGAAGGTCCCCAGGTCGGGGATCGACCCGTCGTGCGTGAAGCCGAACCCCCCCTTCGACTCGGGAGGATTGGTCGTCCCCGGCGCGCCGAACCGGGGGCCGAGCTTCTCGTACATGTTGCGACTGTGCGGCACCTTCAGGTCGCTGTGCCCGCTGCCGTCGAGGTTCCCGTTGAACAGCCCCGCCTTGGCGACGTCCGGATCGCCGGGGCTCAGCCCGCCGATCCTGCCGCCGGCCGCGCCGAACGGCAGGGCGTGGCAGGCCGAGCAGGACTGCCCCGCGTCGGTGCTCCCCGACGTGAAGAGGCGCTGCCCCTCCGTCGGGTTGCCGCTGAACGGGTTGTTGGGGATGGTCAGCGTGAAGTTCGGGATCGTGTCGTCGACGTTCCGGAACGGGTTCGGCGGGAAGGCGATCCCCAGGGAGAACTGGCGGAACAGCTCCATCTGGGCCGCGCTCAGCCCGGCCGGCTCGCCGTTGATCGGACCGATGTCGTGCGAGCCCAGGAGACCGACGAACGCCTTGTTGAACGCATTGAGCGTGCCGCGGTCGCCGCGCCAGTGCAGAGGCTCGAGCATGCCGCGCAGCGTCTGCGT
>DATNEZ010000349.1:0-6745 GCA_035606645.1 Binatia bacterium | reverse complement strand
CCGGCCTGATCGCGCCGACGCAGCTCAGAGAGTGGTATCACCTGCGGGCGCGCTTCAGCGCGCTGACGGCGCTGACTCTCCTGGCGGCGATCCGCCTTCCCCCGAGGCGTGGACTGCGCGCCCTGGTCCTCGTCGTGTTCGTGGTCTCCGCCCTTGCGATCGAAGCGCGGAACACGAGCGAATTCCGGACCCGGGGGGCGCAGGTGCAGGAGTACGTCGGCGGCATCGGCGCCATCGAAAAGGGCGCGTCGATCGTCCCGGTCGAGAACCTCGAGGAGGGGCCCAAGTACCGCGACAACCTCCACTCCTGGGCCTGGTACGTCATCGAGAACGGAGGCTGGAGCCCCTATCTGCACGTCCAGCCTTCCTACAATCCGCTGGTTTACAGGGTCGCGCCATGGCAGCCGGGGGAAGGCCAGCCGCTCGGAACGGAGGAGAGCATCCGCCGGATGGCCGCCTGCTATGACTACCTGCTGCTCTGGAACCCGAAACCCCGGGACGCGGCGGCCCTGGACCCGTTCTTCACCGAGGTCCGGAGCACGCCGCACATGCGCATCTGGCGGAGCCGCGCCGGAGTGAGGAGGAGCACTCCCGCGTCCGATCCCGCCTGCGCCCGCGCGACCGGTTCCTGACCGGCCGGTCCCGGCCGGTCCCGGTCGCGGCTCACCGCCGGACGCACGCGTCCAGGCCCAGGTGCTCGACCTCCTCCATGCGATCGAGGAGCATGTCGGCGCGGTCCTCGACATAGGGTCCCGGGTCCACCACGCGCCAGTGCTCGGGGTCCGGCAGCACCGCGGCCAGAAGCGCCGACTCGTCCTCGTCCAGCAGGGCCGCGGACTTGTCGAAATAGATCCGCGCGGCCGCCTCGGCGCCGAAGATCCTGGGCCCGAACTGCGCCTCGTTGAGATAGATCTCGAGAATCCGCCGCTTGGGCCAGAGCACCTCGATCATCACCGTGAGGTAGGTCTCGAGCCCCTTGCGCAGCCAGGTGCGGTGCGGCAGGAGGAACAGGTTCTTCGCCGTCTGCTGGCTGATGGTGCTGGCGCCGCGGACGCGCCGGGCGCGCAGGTTCCGGACCGCGGCCTTGCCGATGGCCTGCCAGTCGAACCCGTGATGCGAGCAGAAGTTGTCGTCCTCCGCGCCGATGATGGCGCGTACGAGATCGGGAGACATCCTCTCGATCGGCACCCAGGACTTGTAGATCGTGCCTTTCCTCATCCAGGTGCGCACCTGGAGCGGAGTGATCGGCGGCGGCAGGACGCGAAAGATGAGAGTCAGGGTCAAAGGCAGCGCGACGAGCGGCACGAACAGGACGACGGCCAGGCGGCGCAGCCACAGCCTGCGCGCGCCCTTGCGGCCCGACCACATCCAATGAAGGATTCTCGCGAGGCCGTCCCGCACTGAGCGCACGCGGCGCATTGTAGTTGAGGCGCCGCCTATCCCAGAAGAACCCGGACACGGTGCTCGCGCCCGTCGTCGGACAGAGGGACGAGCGCTTCTGCCGGAAGAGGAGCACCATCCAGGCTGACGCGGGATACCCCTCGGCAGACGCCCTGCGGATTCTCGACGGTGATCCGGTAGAGCGTGCCGCCGAACCGGTAGGTGATTTCGAAGCCTGGCCAGGCGCGGGGGATGCAGGGATCGATGCGCAGCGCGTTCCCCTGCTTCCGGAAACCGAGAATCCACTCCAGGCCCGCGCGGTACAGCCAGCCGGCGGACCCGGTGTACCAAGTCCATCCCCCGCGTCCCACGTGGGGAAGCCCGGAGTAGACGTCCGCGGCCACGACGTAGGGCTCCACCTTGTACCGGTAGACCTTCTCGGGAGTGTCCGCATGCCGGATGGGGTTCAACAGACCGAAGAGATCGACGGCCCGGTCGCCGTCCCCCAGCTCGGCGAACGCCATGACCGACCAGATCGCGGCATGGGTGTACTGCCCGCCGTTCTCCCGGATACCCGGTGGGTATCCTTTTATATAGCCGGGGTCGAGGGGTGTCCGGTCGAATGGCGGGGAGAGAAGCAGATGCAGCCGTTCCTCGCGCAGGACGAGCTCGCGCTCGGCGGATGCCATCGCCTGGCGCGCCCGATCCCTGTTGCCGGCGCCGGAGAGGACCGCCCAGGACTGGGAGATGGAGTCGATCCGGCATTCGTCGTTCGCCGACGACCCGACCGGCGTCCCATCGTCGAAGAAGGCACGTCGATACCACTCACCGTCCCATGCCTCCCGGTCCAGCGACGCCTCCAGGGAGTCGGCCCGCGTCCGCCAGCGCGTCGCTCGCTCCCCCTCCGCGCGCGAGTCGGCGAGACGGGCGAACTCCCTCAGGTTCACAAGCAGGAACCAGCCCATCCAGACGCTCTCTCCGCGCCCCTCGTGGCCGACGCGGTTCATGCCGTCGTTCCAGTCCCCGGCGCCGATCAGCGGCAGGCCGTGGCTCCCCACATCGAGACTGAGGTCCAGGGCCCGCGCGCAATGCTCGAACAGCGTCCCCCGCTCCTCCGAGGCCGTCGGCTCGAAGTAGGCTTCCTGGTGACCGGCGTCCAGCGGCGCACCCTCGAGCCATGAAACCTGTTCGTCGAGCACCGCCCGGTCGCCGGTCGACCGGAGATACCCGGACACCGCGTAGGGAAGCCAGATGCGGTCGTCGGAGATCCGGGTCCGGACCCCGCGGCCCGTGGGAGGATGCCACCAGTGCTGGACATCCCCCTCCCTGAACTGCCGGGCGGCGGACCGCAGGAGGTGCTCGCGCACGAGGTCCGGCCTGGTCGCCAGAAGGGCCAGGACATCCTGGAGCTGGTCGCGGAAACCGTACGCCCCTCCGGACTGGTAGAGGGCGGACCGGCCCCAGGTCCGGCACGAAAGAGTCTGGTACAGGAGCCAGCGGTTGAGCATGAGATCCATGGAGCGATCGGGAGTCTTCACCTGCAGCGCGCCAAGCAGACCGTCCCAGTGCTCCTGGTTCTCCCGAAGAACCTGATCGCAGGCCTTCGCCCGATAGCGCTCGATCAGGGCGCGAGAGTGCTCGAGGCTCTCCCCCTGCCCGAGGAGAAACAGCACTTCGGTGCGTGCTCCCGGGGCGATTTCGACGACCGTCTGCAGCGCGGCGCAGGGATCCAGGCCCGCACCCGTCTTTCCCGAGAGCCTCTGGCCGCGCTCCAGCGACTCGGGATGGTCGAGGCCCGCGTTGCGGCCCAGGAACTCGAGACGGTCGCCGGTCCAGGAGGTCTGCAGCCCCCCCAGGTCGGCGAAGGCGACACGGCTCGCGAACTCCCCGTTCCAGGCGTTTCGTGCGAGCATGGCCCCGGTCGCCGGATCGATCTCGGTGAGCACGAACGGGACGGAACCCGCGCGCGCGACGCCCAGCACCCACTCCGCGTACGCCGTGACCGAGAGCCGCCGGGTGCGGCCGGACCGGTTCTCCAGGGTGAGGCGCGAGATCTTGACGGGGTCGCTCCGCGGCACGAGCATCAGGAGATCCAGCGCGATGCCGTGCGAGGTGTGCTCGAAGCGACTGTACCCCTGGCCGTGCCGGATGACGTAGGGCCGGTCCTCTTCGCGTATGGGAAGGCAGGTGGGTCCCCAGACCAGACCGGTGTCCTCGTCACGCACGTAGAGCACCTCGCCCGGCGTGTCGCTGACCGGATCGTTGGACCACGGCGTCAACCTGTTTTCCCGGCTGTTCACGGACCACGTGCACCCCGATCCCGCCTCCGAGACCTGGAATCCGAACTCGGGGTTGGCCACCACGTTGATCCAGGGAGCGGGCGTCCACTGGCCCCTGCCCAGCACCGTGACGTACTCGCGGCCGTCCGGTGTGAATCCTCCCAGGCCGTTGAAGAACTCGAGATCCAGCACGGGCCTGGAGACGGGTTCCGCCTTCCCTCGGGGGGGACGGGGCCGCGGCGAAGCCGGTCCTGACCGTTCCAGCCGGATGGTCTGCTCGGAGAGCGAACCGCGGCTGGCCACGATCAGCACGCGCGCCGCCGAGCGCAGCAGGACCAGGTCCTGCGGAGGCAGGAGGTCCTCACGCAGCACGAACACGCGTTCGCGCTCCCCCTCGGCCTCGCGACCGGCCGCGGATCGGCTGACCCGCACCATGGCCTCGATCGAGTGCTGGAGATCCTGCGCGTAGGATGTCCCCTTCCCATTGAGGATCACCAGATCGGCGGGAACCCCCTTCAATCCCCAGTACTCCTGCGCCCGGAGGAGCTGCCTCACGACGTCCCGATCTTCCTCCTGCTCGATGCGCACCAGGGCGATCGGCAGATCTCCGGAGATGCCGTAGGCCCAGAGCCCCGACGCTCCCCTGCGATTCGCGGCCAGCACCTGGGGGGCGGCGCGCAGCGTGGGATCGGTATACAGCAGGCGGTTGGCCAGGCGCTGGAACAGATGCGCCTCGTCCTGGGTGATCCTCAGGTGATGCAGGTGGACCTGGGCCCGTGTCCAGGCCAGGGTGCTTTCCCGCTCGAACGTCGCCGGCTGCTGGTACTTCTCGGCGATCTGCAGCGCCTCCTCCCGTGACCGCGCCACCAGAGTCGTGTACACGATGCGGGCCGTCCCTTGTGCGGGGAGCGCCAGCCGATGCCTTATGCTCACGATGGGATCCAGGACCGTCCCCGCCGAGTTGCTCAGGGGACCTCCGTCGATCATGGAGATCGGCGCCCGGACCCCCCGGCCCCGCCCCAGGAAACGCGCGCGATCGCTTTCGTACTGCGGCGCGCGAAGCGTTTCGCCATCCGGCGCGCCCAGATGGGCGAGCCAGGTGCGGGGCTCGTCCGCCGAGCGCGGGCGCCTCGTGGCCAGCAGGGTGCCGAGGTGCGGAACGAACTCCGTCTCCACGAAGAGGTTGGAGAAGGCGGGGTGGGCCTCGTCCGCGGCCTGCGGGGCCAGGACAACCTCGGCATACGAGGTGAAATCGATCTCGCGGTCCCGGTTTTCGAGATTGGTCACCGTCAGCCGGCGGAGCTCGGCATCGTCCTCGGGGGACACCACGACCTCGAGCACGATCGAAAGCGATCGGTCCCGCTGCTCGATCCGGGCCCGGTCTTCCGTGTAGACGACCTCGTACCGGTCCGCGGGAGTCCCGCTCGGCTGGTATCCCGAGGACCACACGCCGCCGGTTCCCGCGTCCCGCAGGAAGACGAACGTCCCCCAGCAATCGCGCGTCGTGTCCTCGCGCCAGCGGGTCACCGCCAGGTCGCGCCAGCGGCTGAACCCGGCGCCCGCCGCCGTGACCATGACGGTGTACCGTCCGTTGGAAAGAAGGTGGGTGCGGGGCGTGATGTCGTGCGGCGAGTCGAAGCGCCTCAGGGTGGGAGGAAGCAGGTCCCGCACGAGCGCTGCGACCTGCACCTCCTCCGCCCGCGGCCGCGTGATGGCGACCGCACGCGGCGTCCTCTCCTGAAGCAGGAGGTCCGCCGCCTGGATCTTCGGATGGGAATGAAAACGCCTTCGGGTCTCGCCCTCGTTCAGCACATTCCCCAGGGAGACGAGGGTCATCCCCTGGTGATGCGCCATGTAGGCGCGGACCACGGCGGCCGTGGTCTTCTCCGGCAGCCTCGAAGGGGTGTAATCCAGCGCCTCGTAGAAGCCGTAGGCTCCCCGCGCCCCCGCCTGCTCGAGGCGGGCGAAGTTCTTCACGGCGGCGCCGGGGTTGACCATGGCCGCGAGGGCGGTGGCGTACGGTGCGACGACCACGTCTTCGGACAGCCCGCGCTTGAGCCCCAGGCCGGGGACGCCGAAGGCGGAGTACTGATAGGTGAGCTCCGCATCCCGCACGTTGTAGGCCGATTCGGAGACACCCCACGGCACCCGCCGCTCCGCGCCGTAGCGGATCTGGCGCCCCACCACGAGGCTGCAGGTCAGATCCAGCAGGCTCTTCGCGGGCTGCGACATCACGAGCATCGGCATGAGGTACTCGAACATGGACCCCGACCACGAGACCAGGGCCGCGCCGTGACCGATCGGCGTCAGCGAGCGGCCGAGGTGGAACCAGTGCTGGGGCGGCACGTCCCCCTTGGCGATGGCCACGAAGCTCGCCAGCCGGGCCTCGGAGGCCAGCAGGTCGTACCTGCCGGGATCGAGCGTGTTCTCGGCCACGCGATAGCCGATGGAGAAGAGCTTGGAGGTCGGGTCGAGCAGGAACTGGAAGTCCATGGCCAGGACCATCTCGTCCGCCAGCGAGGCGAGGGCCGCGAGGCGATCCGCGAGGGTCTCCTCCTGGAGCTGCGCATCGCGGGCGTGGCTCCGGACGGAGCCCTGGACGGCGCCCGCCCAGATCAGGATCTCCGATCGGGAGCCGTCCTGGACCTCGCGCACCTGCGCGCGCGCGATGTCGAGAAGGTTGTCCGCCTGGGACTCGAGCTCTCGAAATCGGCGGGGCCGATCGGCCGGCGACGAGCGGAGCGCTTCGAGCGCGGCGGCCGTGGATTCCGCCGCCTCGCGCAGCCGCGCCGTGGTGGCCGTCGGTCCGCTACGGGCGGCCTCGGCCCCCTTCATCGCATCGATCAGCAGCTGGAGCGCGTCCCCGATCCCCTCGAGGATCTCCGGCCCCGCGAAGGGACGGTGCATCGGTTCGCGACACGCCCGCGCCAGGGCGATCAGGTACCCTCCCAGGTTGCCGCTGTCCACCGTGGACACGTACATCGGCTCCAGCGGCCGGAGGTCCCGGGTGTCGTACCAGTTGAGGAAGTGACCGCGGACGCGGCGCAGGTCCCTCATGGTCCGGAGCGTGGCCTCGAGCCGCTCCA
>DATNEZ010000337.1:0-3250 GCA_035606645.1 Binatia bacterium | reverse complement strand
TCGAGGGGACGACCCCCTCGGTCAGCGAGAAGCCGGCCACGAGCTCGATGTCGTGGCCCGGCGTGCGCATGATCACGGCCAGGGGCTCTCCCTGGACGCGGATCTCGAGGGGCTCCTCGACCACCACCCAGTCGGAGTCCTCGCTGGTCCTGCCGTCGAGGACCTTCCAGACCGATCTCAGCTCCACGGGGTCGGAGGACATCGCACGGCCATTCTAATGGATCCGTCCCGCGCGCGACCGCGGCGGTCCGGATGGGACGCGGCGCCCCCGGGAGGGCCGCTGCGCGGGCCCCGCGGGGGGATCCGGGAGGACCACTTTGCGCTTGACAGGAAAACGGGCTTCTGCAAAGGTATGCCGTCATTCCACCAGAATGGACGGCCTACGGCGCGAGGGATCGATGAGAGGGACGATCGTGTTCAGGGGATTGCTGCTGGCGCTCGTGGCGGCCGCCGTGCTCTCGGGCCAGGCCTGGGCGCAGAACCGGGACAAGGCGTGGGAAGTCACCCCCGAGCTGGGCTGGATCAAGTTCGGCTCGCCCCACCTCGGCGACGGCACGACCGTCGTGCTCTTCAACTCGGCCACCCCGCCCCGGCGCGAGGTCTCGACGGTCACCTCGGACATCGACGACAGCTCGTCCTACGGCTTCCGCTTCGGGTACCACTGGACGAAGAAGCACATGATCGAGTTCGGCTTCAGCGGGACCGCCACCAACGGGGTGTTCCACGATCGCAAGACCCGGTTCGACACGACCGCCCCGCCGCCCGATACGTTCATCGACGAGGTGACCAAGAGCGAGGGCGTGAGCATCGATCTCATCGTCGGTCACGCCAACTACGTCTACAACTTCTTCATGCACCACCGCGGCAAGGTCGTCGGCTTCGTGACGGGTGGCATCGGGATCATCAACACGAGCATCTTCGGGCAGACGGCCGATCCGGACCTGCAGCCGATCCTGGACGGTCTCGTGGGCGACGAGAACTCGCCGTTGCTCAACTACGGCGCCGGCATCCGTTTCTTCGGCAGCGAGAAGGCGGGGCTGCGGTTCGACATCCGCCAGGTGCGCTACGACTCCTCCTCCCGCGGGCAGCAGGACCACCTCGAAGTCGGCATCGGCCTGACGCTGGTGCTCGGCGGCGCCTGATCCAGGCGCCCCCCCCCTACTCCCCGGCCGTCTCCGGCAGCAGCTCGTCGATCTCCTCGATGAGAACGATGTTCTCCGAGATGCACTGGAGCGCCAGGACCGCGGTCACCAGGTTCATCCCGAGGGCCAGGAGCGCGAGCCCGCCGTGCACCCAGGCGGGGAGCATGCGCGTATGCGCCCCGCCTCCGAGGATGAAGGCCGCCATCGTCACCAGGGGTGTGAAGGTCAGCCAGGGAAAGAGGCGGGCCTTGAACCGGACGGTCCGCTCGTTCAGGGCGGCAGGCAGGACGTGCTCCCGGACCACCTTCTTGATGCGGCTGCCCGTGCCCACGAAGTAGAACAGGGTCATCGTGTGGGTGAACAGGACGATGACGATGCCGAAAAGGGCGAACCGGATATGGGCCGCCGGCCCGAGCGTCCCCGCAGACGTGCGGAAGCCGTCCCAGGTGATCCACCCCAGCAGGATCACGCTCGCGACGTACAGGAAACCGAGGATGCGCGCCACCGGGACGTTATGGAGCATGCGGGCGTCGGCCTTCAGGCGGCCCAGCGGGGGAGCTTGCGCTTGAGCAGGGCATCGAGCCCCAGGGCGCGTCCCGCGGCGGTCAGGAAGATCGTGATAAGGAGCAGCCCGAACACGACGGGCCGCTCGGTGCTCAGGAGGGGCGTCCCGCCGGCCAGGAGAAAATTCCCGCACAGGAACAGACCGCCGAGGGCCGCCAGGCGCGTGGCGCAGCCCACAAGCAGGGCCGCGCCCACGGCCAGCTCCCCGAAGACGACCATCGGGGCGAACAGGCCCGCGTGGGGGATGACGACGTTGCGGAGGAACGGGGCGTAGATGGCGTACGCCTCTCCGCCGGCCCACTTGACCAGGGTCTCGTGAAGACTGGCGCCATCGAAGCCTCCCTGGAGCTTCTCCAGGCCGAACCGCAGCATGAAGTACCCGGTGTAGAGCCGTGCCGGGACTCCCGCGAGCGGTGAGCTGTAGTCTTCAATCCGGCCCTTGAGAATTCCGATGGCGAACCCTCCCGATCGGGGACGACGGGCATCCTACCACGCCGGCCCTGCTGCATGAACGCACCGGAAGAATCGCCCGCGAGTGGTCGCGGCCGGCCGCGCGTGGGAGAATCGTGCATTGGAGAGGGCAGACGGGTGCCATTCTCCGATTCCCCCTGCCGTGCGGGCCTCTGGCCCGCACGGCTTCCTCATTTCAGGGGGGCGCCGTCCGGGAAGGCCCCGGGGTGCAGGGCCCGGGCGACCTCCTCGATCCCCGCGACGACCCTCGGCCCGGGGCGCTCGATCGCCTCGCTGACGACGATCAGCCGGCCTTCCCGGACCGCCGGGACCGAGGCCCACGCGGGATCCCGCCCGACCCGATCCAGGTAGGCCCGGTTCTGGGGCGTCGTCAGGATCACCTCGGGGCCCCTCGCGATGGCGGACTCGACGTCGAACGACGGCCAGGCCGCCGGCGCGTCGGCGGTGATCGACTCGCCGCCCGACCGGGCGAGCGCGTCGGTAAGGAAGGAGGACCCGCCGGGCACGACGAGCGGGTCTCCCCAGACGATGAACAGGGTGCGGGGGCGCGGTCGCCCCGACACCGCGGCCCGCACCGTGTCGAGACGCGCCTGCAGGCGGTCCGCCGGCCCGCCGCCGATCGAGGCGTCGCCGAGAACGGCAGCCAGGTCGCGCAGCGCGGAGAGGACCCGTCCCACGTCCGGCGTGTCGAGGGTGTACAGGGGGATGCCGAGCGCCGCCGCCTGCCGCTCGAGCGAGGGATCGTTGCCGCTCGTCGTGCCAACGAGCAGGTCCGGCTGCAGACCGCGAATCGTTTCGAGGCTCGGGTTCAGGAGCCCGCCCACCCGTGGGATCGCGGCGCTGCCCGCGGGGAGCTCGCAGAAGTCGCTGACCCCCACGACGCGATCCTGGGCCCCCAGGGCGAACAGCGAGTCGGTCACGCTGGGCGCCAGGGACACGATCCGGCGGGGGTGGAGGGGGACCTCGATCCGGCGCCCCAGCCCATCGCGCACCTCGCGAGTCTCGCCGCGGGCCTGGTGGCGGCAGGCCGGCAGGAGCCCCAGGAGTCCCGCACAGACCAGCAAAGGCACTGG
>DATNEZ010000334.1:0-3536 GCA_035606645.1 Binatia bacterium | reverse complement strand
TGGTGCGGGCGCTGCTCGCGGCGGACAGGAACCAGCATTTCGCGCGCGCGCGCATGACCGAGCAGCAGCGCGCCGCGACGCCGGTGATCGACTTCCGGCCGTTCATCATCGCCGATGCGGACACGGGGCACGGCGGCGACGCGCACGTGCGCAACCTGGTCCGGCGCTTCGTCGAGGTCGGGATCCCGGGCTGCCACATCGAGGACCAGAAGCCGGGGGTCAAGAAGTGCGGGCACCAGGGGGGGAAGGTCCTCGTCCCGCAGGACGATCAGATCAAGCGGCTCAACGCCGCCCGGTTCCAGTACGACATCATGGGGGTGCCGGGGCTCATCGTGGCGCGCACCGACGCCGAGTCGGCGACGTTCATCGACGGGCGCGGCGATGAGCGGGACCAGCCGTTCATCATCGGGGCGACCAACCTGGACCTGCCGACCTTCAAGGCCTGCTACATCGCGATGCTGAAGACGCTGCACGACGCGGGGATCGACGCGATCCGCGGGCACCTGCTGTTCGCGATGTCGAAGGAGGAGTTCGACACCGCCGCCGCCTGGCTGAAGCGGGCGGGCATGATGCCCCTGATCGACGACGGGGCGCGCGCCTTCAAGACCGGCAAGGAGCCCAACGTCGACAAGGTGCTCGACCCGATCGTCAACAAGTGCCTGCAGATCTGGGAAGCCGAGGCCGGCCTCAAGACCTGCGGCCAGGCCGTGGCCGACGTCATGAACTTCCGCCTGGGCGAGGGGGAGAAGTTCGAGATGACTCCCGACCAGTGGCAGGCGTTCGCGAAGAAGGCGTCGCACTACGCCGTCCGCGAGAAGGCGCGCTCGCTGGGGATCCAGTTCACCTGGGACTGCGAGCCGACGAAGACCCCCGAGGGGTACTACCACGTCAAGAGCGGGATCGACTACTCCATCGCCAAGTCGCTGGCGGCCGCGCCGTTCGCCGACCTGCTGTGGATGGAGACCAAGACGGCCAACCTGGACGACGCGGCGAAGTTCGCCAGGGCGATCCACGCCGAGTTCCCGGACAAGATGCTGGCCTACAACCTGTCGCCGTCGTTCAACTGGGACACGACCGGCATGAACGACGACCAGATGCGCCGCTTCCCCGAAGAGCTCGGGAAGCTCGGGTTCGTGTTCAACTTCATCACCTACGGCGGCCACCAGATCGACGGCCTCGCGGCCGAGGAGTTCGCCACCGGGCTGAAGCAGGAGGGGATGCTCGCCCTGGCCCGCCTGCAGCGCAAGTTCCGCCTGCTCGAGTCACCCTACCGGACGCCGCAGACCCTCGTCGGCGGCCCGCGCCTCGACGGCGCCCTGATGGCCTCGACCGGCCGCACGGCGACCACCATGGCGATGGGGAAGGGCTCGACCCAGGTGCAGCACCTGGTCCAGACCGAGGTCCCGCGCAAGCTCCTGGCCGACTGGCTCGAGATGTGGGCGAAGCACTACAAGCTGCCGATCAAGCTGCGCGTCCACCTGCGCCCGCACACGCCCGGGTCCGAGGTCCTCGAGGTCGGCCTGTTCAACGAGTCGGACGAGCGGATGGCGAACGTCGTCTTCGCCAACATCCACGACCGCAAGGGGCGGAGCCTCCTGTCGATCCGCGACCAGAACACGTTCGACGAGCGGCTGCGCAAGAAGCGGCTGATGGACCTGGTCCACCTCTTCCTGATCCACCGCTACAAGGCGGCGTCGGTGCACTATGTCAGCCCGACCGAGGACAATCGCTACCAGGCGCAGAAGATGAAGAGCCATGGGATCTTCAGCGACGTGCACAGCGAGGTCGGCGACATCATCGTGGCCGAGGTCAGCAAGGAGCGGATCGCCGAGCTGCTCGAGCCCGACCGCGCCGCGCTGGCGCGCCTCATCGACAAGACGGGGCCGGCGCCCAAGTAAGCGCGCCGGCCCGAACCTCGCCTAGGGGGAGCAGGGAGCCGTGTTCGGCCGGGCGTTGCCGCTCGAGTCCGGACCGAGCGGCCCCTCGCCGCAACTGTTCTGGCCGGTGTTGTCGTAGTAGAAGGCCGTGCCGGCGGGCGGCATCGTCCCGTCCCTCGAGGTCGTCGCGCCGTTCCCCTGCGTGTCGTCCTTCTCGAAGCAGCCGTGGTCGTACGGTGCGGGGCGGCTCCCCATCATCGTCCGCGGGATCGTGCCGCGGTACGTGTTGTAGAAATCCGCCAGCGGGATCGGCCCCCAGTTCATGGTCGTGATGCCGGTCGCCGGCACATTGATGAGCATCAGCGTGGGGCCGACCGCGCCCGGTGGCGACGCGCCGGGAACGGTCGGGGCGCAGTCGCACGCGTCCCCCAGCCCGTCGCTGTCCGTGTCCACCTGGCCGGGATTGACCCGGAACGGGCAGTTGTCCCTCAGGTCGCACACTCCATCGCCGTGCCCGTCGTCCGCGGTCCCGCACACGCCGTCGGGGCCGTAGAGCGGTGGATTGTCGTCAGCGGTGCCGCACACGCCGTCGGGGCCGGCGGCCGATTCCGTGTCGGGGAGCGGCACGCTCACGCACGCGTCCTGCCCGGGATCGCAGTGGTCCGCCGTGCAGGGATTGTTGTCGTTGCAGATCGGCAGCGGCCCCTGCTGGCACTTGCCGGTGGTGACGATGCAGGACTCGCGCCCGTTGCAGAAGATCCCGTCGTCGCAGTCGGCGTCCGTCTGGCAGAACGGTCCCTCCGCGCCGCAGGTGAACTTCTCGTTGGTGGTGCCCGGCGGGCCGTTCACCAGCTGGCCGGCGATGGCAAAGATCTCCGTGCCGCTGGACACGAACTGGGAGGCGAGCCCCGATACCGCCGTCGGCTTGGGCGGCTGCGGGACGATCCAGGCGTTGGCGAACGGATCGTACGCCTCGTTGAGGTTCACGAAGCTGGACCCGTCGAAGCCGCCGATGGCGTAGATGCGCGCCCCGCAGATGCCGCTGACCAGGTTCGAGCGCCGCGTCGGCATGACGGCTCCGGTGCTCCACGTGTCGGTCGCCGGGTCGTACACCTGCACCCCCTGGTCCTCGGCGAGCCCGTTGTAGCCGCCGATGACGTAGATCTTCCCGGTCCCGGGGAAGTACGTCGTCGAGTAGACGTCCATCATCGGACGGATCATCGGGGCCTTCGTGACCCAGACTCCCAAACCGACGTCGTACGCCTCGTTGACTTTCAGGGGCGTCCCCGTGCGCGGATCGAGGCCGTCACCGCCGCCGACCACGTACACGCTTCCGAGCTGGCCACCGGCAACCCCGGGCCCCGGCACGAAGGCGGCCCCCAGCCCGCGGCGCGGCGTCGGCATCGGCGGGCCCGCCGCCCAGGTGTCCGATCCCGGATCGTAGATCTCGACGTTGTTCAACACCGTCCCAGACAACTTGTTGCGACCGCCGACGGCGAACAGCTTCGCCCGGCCGTCGGACGTCTCGATGCAGGCGCCGGTCAGCTCGGCGCGCCGCAACGGGGCGGAGGCCGCGGCCCCCCACGTGTTCGACGGGATGTCGTACACGAAATTGGTCGAGCTGTCGGGGATTCCGGGGCCCTGGCCGTGCGTCACGAA
>DATNEZ010000324.1:0-8821 GCA_035606645.1 Binatia bacterium | reverse complement strand
GAGATGGACGACCTGGTCCCCAGGGTAAAGGTCGGCACGGCGGTGACGATCGTCGGGACGATCCCGGAAGAGGTGGTGCCGTGAGCGCGCTCCCGCAGGATCCCGCGTCCGTGCCGCGATCCGGCTGGCGGCGCGCCATGCCGCTGCTCGTCCTCGCCGGGTTCGTGCTGCTCGCCTCCGGCCTGATCCTCCGCCTGCGGCAGGAGAGGCTCCATCCGGGCGCGCCCGACGCGACCCCCCTCGGAGCCGCCGAGCAGAAGGAGCTCCGCGCCCTGCAGAAGCGCGCGGCCGGCCTCGAGACCCAGCTGGCCTCGCTCCGCCCGAAGGGGACGTACGTGATCATCGACACGGGCCGGAATCTCCTGACCTTGATCAAGAACGATCGCCCGGCGCTCGAAGCGGTCTGCTCGACCGGCAGCGGCCGGGCGCTGTCCGACCCCGTCAAGAAGCGCCTCTGGGTCTTCGACACGCCGCGGGGGGAGTACGACGTGCGCGCCAAGCACCCCAATCCGGTCTGGGTCAAGCCGGACTGGGCCTTCCTCGAGGTGGGGGAGCCGATCCCGCGCGACCTGGCGGCCCGGCTCGCGCCGACCGAGCTGGGGGACTACGCGATGGATCTCGGCGACGGCTACCTGATCCACGGCACGCTCTACGAGCGCGCCCTGGGGCTGAGCATCACCCACGGCTGCGTGCGGCTCGGAGCGCGCGATCTCGATACCGTCTACCACACCATCCGCATCGGCACGCGGGTCTACATCTTCTGATGAGCGGCGCACGGCTCCGGGCCGGATCGATCGCGGCGCTCCTCGTGGGGGCCCTTCTGACCTCCCTCGGGACGGGGCGGGCGGCCCAGGGGACGGCGGGGACAGCCGTGCCGACGCGCGGCGACCTCGACGCCCTGAGGCGCAAGGTCGCCCTGCTCGAGTACGAGCTGGCGCTCGCGAAGACGCGCAAGCCGTACCTGGTGATCGACGCGCCGGCAAGTCGACTGCGCTACCGCCTGCTCGGGATGACGATGCGGGAGATCCCCCTGAAGGGGATCGAGATCGGCGGGCTCAGGCGTCCGCAGCAGGGGGTCGTCCCCGGGCCCCAGGCGCTCGCCGGGGCGCTGGTCCTGAAGGAGAAGGACGGCGATCCGCGACTCACGCCCTTGACTCCCGCCGACGTCGAGGCGGGGGCCGCCGACGAGAACGTCGCGGACGCGCTCCCCCCCGAGGCCCCGGCCGTCTACGGCCTGACGTTCCGCCAGCCGGCGACGCTCAGGGTCGAAGGGCTTCCCGAGAGCCACGGGACGCTCGCGCGGGCCGCCTCGTGGTTGCGGCGCCTCTGGCCGGGAGGGGGCGGCGGCTCCTCCCGCATCGACCTGCGCATCACCCTGCGCCTCGAGGAGGGACCCGCGCGCGAGGTCTACCGGTCGCTCATCCCAGGGGAGCGCGTCGTCCTGATCCCGCCCGCGGGATACGTCCTGCCGGACGCCGGCCAGGAAGCTCCCGGCATGATCAAGCCCGGGAAGCCGGTCAAGACGCCCGCCCCGCCGCCGGCAGGGCCGGCGGAGGCGGTCCCGTTCCAGATTCCGCCTCCGGTCGATGCCTCGGCCGTGGACGAGGCCCCGCCGTCGAGCGGCGGCGAGCCGGGCGACGCGACGCCGCCCGCCGTCGAGCCCGAGCCGGACTCGGACTGGGAAGAGGTCCCTCCCGGCGGTGACCAGCCGGCCCCGGCCGTGCCGGAGCCGACCCCCTCGGAGGCCGCCCCGCCGGGCGGAGGGGCTTGATTTCCCCATCGCCGGGCACAATCATCTGAACCGTATGCCTATGGCGGTCGCCGAGCTGCAGGAAGATCTCCTGGCCCTGATGGACCGGAAGAACCACTGGGCCTGGCCCCATTTCAACGAGGGGCACGCCACCCGGCCCCAGCTCCTGCTGCACTTCGCGCAGGAGTTCGACGTCTACGTGCGCGACTTCCCCGTGCTCCTGAGCCGCGTGCACGCCCGCTGTCCCCACCCCGAGGTGCGCCAGGACCTGGCCGAGAACCTCTACGAAGAGGAGACCGGCAAGCTGAGCAAGGGCGTGCCCCACCCGGAGCTGTTCCTGATCATGATGGAGGGGCTCGGCTTCCCGCGGGCGCGCTTCACCGGGATCGATCTGATCCCCGAGGCCGCCGCGTACCGCTCCTTCATCGACCAGGTCACCACCCGCCGCCCGTGGATCGAGGGGGCGGCCCTGGTGACGATCTTCATCGAGGGGAGCGTCGACGACCGCCGGCGGGTCACCACGCCCGAACCGGAGGACCCGGTCGATCTCGAGGCCGAGCTGCGCCGGAACGCCCTGGTCTCGCACTACGGCGTCGATCCCCGCTTCCTCGACCTGAAGAGGGCGCACCACATGGTCGAGACCGGGCACCGCAAGATGGCGTGGAAGATGGTCCTCGACCACGCGAAGTCGCCGGCGACCGCCGACCGCATCCGCCGCGTCCTGGCCAGGAGCCTCGACCTCTGGCTCCTGTACCGTGACGGCGTGGCGCGCGCCTGCCGGATCGACCGCCGCGCGGCCGGCTCCCGCTAGGCTCCCAGGCTCCTAGGCCTCGTCCTTCGGGCCGTCCACCTCGAGCCAGCCCCCTTCGTCGAAGAACCCGAAACGCCGCTGGAGCTTCACGAACAGAGGTCCCGACGCGGGCAGGAACGCCCGCGGGACCTCGACCGTTCCGCCGCGCCGGTCTCCCTGCAGGGAAGCGAGCCCCCTCGATTGCATGGTCAGGGCATCGGTGACGGGGGAGCGCCCGCGCCTCCAGCGCAGGTCGAGCGACAGGCTCTGCCGCGCCCCTTCCCCCCCCGACGCCAGGTGCAGGGTCGAGGGGCCGAAGGCGCCGGGGCGCGGCCGCAGCTTCAGATGGAGCCGGAGCCCTGTGCCGTCCAGGACCGCCCGGCGCACGGGATGGCGCCCGTCCCGCGCCGCCGCGGACGCGTCGGGAAAGAAGATCTCCTCGCGATCGGCGAAGGCCAGGAACTTGCGCCGGTGGACGGTCAGCTGCGTGGCGTGGCAGAGGATGGCGCGCCGCTTGCGATCTTTCTCAGCGGGGGACGGCTCGAAGCGCGCGACATCGGCCTCCGCGGCGGTTTCGCCTGCGCGCCGGGCCGCCTCCTCGGAGCGCAGGGTCGCCTTGCTGGACCACAGGGCGGCGGTCCTATGGACGATGTAGCTCAGGACGCGCGGGGCCCGTTCGCCGCCGGACTGCCCCTGCGGCGCGCGAGCCTGCGCGAGGCGGGCCAGGGCGAGGCGGGCCAGGACGGCCAGGGCGCTGTGGTCGGGATGCAGGTCGAACGGCGACGGAAGGACGACCAGGGTCGGCTTCCAGTCGGCGAAGAGCGAGGCGAGGCGGTCCACGCCGAGGGGGTCGCCGAAGAGCAGCAGGTCGGTGATGGCCTGGTCCGGAAGGCCGAGGAAGACGGCGTCTTCCGGCTGCAGCCCCAGCTCGGCGAGTGCGGCGATCGCCTCCTGGCGACGGCGCCGGCCGAACCGGGCGGAGTCCTCGGGACGGATGCGGACGCGCCTCTCGACCAGGCGCTGCGTCCACGGATTGTTCTCGCCGTCGGTGGCGAACACGACACGGGCCGCGCCGCCGCGTGCCAGGGCGCGCTGCAGGAGGCCGCCGGCGGCGAGCGTCTCGTCGTCGGGGTGGGGCGCCAGGACGAGCAGGCGCTCCCCGGGACCCGGGCCATCCCACTTCACAGCGGGCCTCCGCTCCCGGCGAACGGGGTGAACCCCCGCTCCGCCGCCTGCGCCCAGATGACGGCGATCGGTCCCTCACCCTCCGCCGGGCGGTACTCGTGCCGGCCCGGAACAAGATCGCGCGGCCCGTCGCAGGGCGCACCGTCCAGCATACCTCGCGCAGGCCCTTCCGCGCCCGTGACGGCGTAGCGCGCCGGGATGGCGATCTCGAACGGCCGCGGCCGGTCGGCCCCGTCCGCCGCCGGCGGGAGGAAACTCCCCGACACGCGCCAGGCGCCGACGACGACGTAGCGGTCCTCCAGGAACGCGCGCGCACGCGGCGGGAATCCCTTGATGTCCGAGGGCGCGACGCACGTGCGGGTCTCGATCAGGCGCTCGGGGATGGTGTCCGCGATGAGGCCTCGCGCCATCCGCTCGAGCGTCATGGTCTCGAGCGCGTAATAGAACGGCCGATTGCGGAACACGCTCTGCCCCTTGAGGTCCATCACGGGGTCGGCCGGATCCGTGAGGCGCAGGACTTCGGCGAGAAGCCGCTCCTGGTCCCGCGTCCCCGATCCGCGGACGGGGGAGAGCACGGGAAGGATCACGAGCTGCAGGCAGGCCAGAACGACGGCCACCCGGACGCCCCAGGAGCGCCAGGCGAGGAGCGCCCCCGCCAGAAGGACGGTGAACAGCGGGTAGAACGGCAGCAGGTCCTGGCGGGTGTGGACCGGCCAGACCGTCGACAGCAGGAGATATTGCGAGCCGCCCAGCAGCAGCAGGAATGCGATCGCCGCTCCCTGCCCGTGGAGCCGGCGGAGAAGGAAACGCGCCGCCGCGAGAAGCAGGGCGAGGATCGGCGCCAGCAGCCAGAGACGCTTCGAGTAGCCCCAGCGCCCGACTCCCGGCAGCAGGTTGTGGCCGACGGCGCAATAGTACATCTCGGCCAGCGCGCCGCGCGCCGCGAAGTACGCGACGAGGGCGGCCGGCAGGACGAGCATGCCGGACAGGGCGGCGAGCACCGACGCGGGAAGCCTCGGCGCGCGGGCCCCCAGCAGCATGAGCCCCGCCCCCGCGATCCCCAGGGCCGAGAGGAGCATCACCGACTTGAGCGACACCGCCAGGCACGCCCCGAGCAGGAGCCCGCCGCCGAACCACCGCCTGGGGGCCGGAGGGCCCGACAGGAAGACGGCCATCGCCAGGACCCAGAGAGCGGCCCACAGGACATCGGTCCGGTACTCGACCGACTTGAAGAAGAAGGTCGGGCTCAGCCCGCAGAGGATCGCCGCCCACCACCCGGCGCGCGTCCCGAAGATGCGGCGCCCCAGGAGATACGAGCCCCAGAGGGTCGCCGCGGAAATCGGGATCAGCGCCAGGCGCATGAACACGAGGATCCGCGGGTTCTCGCCGATCAGGGCGACCAGGGGGGCGCTCAGGACATGAAACAGCGGCGCGTGGTTGTCGAAGACGTCCCTGTAGGGAAGGAGTCGCTGCGTCCAGGCCCACGCGATGTGCAGGTGCTGCGGCTCGTCGGAGTCGAAGGGAAAGGCGAAGCAGTAGGCGGCGCGCAGCAGGATCATCGCGGCGCCCAGGACCGAAAGGCCGATGGCCTCCGCGCGCGAAACGGCCGGCGCCCCCGGGACCTGCGGTCGCGGGCGCGCCGCGGCGTCCTGCCCCACGTCCGCTACGCCTCGCGCAGGGCGCTGGTGATCTTCAGCCGCGCGGCGCGCGCGGCGGGGAACAGGCCGCCGAACAGTCCCATCGCCAGGGAGAAGATCACGCCAGCGACCAGCAGGGGAGGGGTCAGCTCGAAGTTGAACATGATCTCGGCGAAGGTCTGGGAGTTGTTGGTCCCGGTCGGGGCGGTCAGGAAGATGTTGACGATGACGGCGGCCAGGGCGCCCCCGACGACACCCCCGAGCAGCCCGAGGCACGTCGACTCGAGCACGAACGAGATCAGGACGACGGTCCGCGAGAAGCCGAGGGCCCGCAGGGTGGCGATCTCGCGCGTGCGCGCCGACACCTGCGCGTACATCGTGTTCATCGCCCCGAACGACGCGCCGATGGCCATGATCACCGCCACCAGGTAGGCCAGGAACTGGATCGGCTTGGCGGTCCCCATCTGTTTCGCGAAATACTCGGTCTCGGGGGTCGCCTCGAGCTTGATCCGCTGGTCCCCCTTGACCCCGGCGATCACCCGGTCGCGCCCCCCGGAATCGGTGGCCCGGACCATCACGCTGCTGAAGCCGGTCCCCCGGTGCGCCTGCTCCTGCACGTTGTGCAGGTCGCCCCAGATCTCCGAGTCGTACGGTGACCCGGAGGCGTCGAAGAACCCGACGATGGTGTAACGCTCGGAGCCGGACTTGATCGTCCCGCCGATCTGCATGTCGGCGAAGCGCTGGCGGAGGCGCGTCGAGGCGATCGCCTCGCTGGTCCCGGGGCGGAACATGCTTCCCTCGACGACCTTCACGTTGTCCCCGCGAATCGTGAAGGCGATGGGGTCGACGCCGCGCACGATCACGTTGGTCCTCTTGCCGTCGCGGCGCGGGATGTTGATCAGGACCACCATCTCGGAAGAGACGACCGGCTGGCCGTCCTGCCCCTTGGCGATCCCGTCGAGCGTGCGGATCGCCTCGAACTGATCGCGGCTGACGTAGCTCTGGACGTCCGACTGGGCCCCGACCCTGAGGACGACGACGTTGAGCGGGGACACGGTGGTGGACAGGGTCTTGCGCACGCCCTCGGCCAGGGACATCACGAGCAGGAAGACGGTCACGACGAGGGCGATCCCGAGCACGGTCATCCCGGTCGACACCTTGCGGACCACGAGGTTGCGCAGGTTGTACTTCAGCGGGATCCCCATCACGCCACCTGCCTCAGGCCGTCGACGATCCGGATCCGCGCCGAGCGGATCGCCGGGACGAAGCCGGCCAGCACCCCGATCGCGACCGACGCGCCGAAGGCGGTCAGGAGGGTCGTGGCGGAGATCCGGACGTTGAAGGCGAACGGCGCCACGGGGGAGTGCTTCATCCCCTCGACCAGGGCGTGGGTGAACGGGATCGACAGCGCGACGCCGGCCAGGCCCCCGAGGACGGCCAGGACGATCGCCTCGGACAGGACGAGCGCCAGGACCTGCCCGCGCCTGAAGCCGAGGGCGCGGATGACGGCGATCTGCGTCACGCGCTCGCGCGCGCTCATGGCGACGGAGTTGGCGACGATGAGGACGACCGTGAACAGGACGACGAGGCCGATCGACCGCACCAGGAGCTTGATGTTCCCCATCATCTCGGCGAACTGCAGCATGAACTGCTGCTCGGGCATCGCCTTGACCGGCGCCTCGCTGTTCTCGAACATGCGGTTGATGGCGTCGCAGGCGACCGGCACCTGCGCCGGCTGGTTCGTGCGCAGGAAGAAGATGCCGGTCTGGCTCATGCGGCCGATGAACGAGTTCTCCAGGTACTTGTTGTGGAAGAAGATGTTCGACTCGTCGGGGCCGCGGTAGATGCCGGCCAGGGCCAGGTCGAGGGTCATCGAGATGTAAGTCCCCTTCACCTGGATCCGCTCGCCGATCTTCCAGTGGTACTTGTCGATCAGTTGCTGGCCGGCGATGAAGGTGTCGCGCGCCGCCTGCCAGGCCTTCAGCTGGTCGTCCGGGATCGTGTAGTCGTCGTGAATGATCGCCCAGACCTCCGGATCGGTCGAGAGCTGGCCGAAGAAGTTCTCCGGCCGGTCGTCGATGTAGGTGCCGCCGAACCAGATCTGCGGGGCGACCGCGACGACGTCCGGGACCTGCTCGATCCTCTGGCGGTAGGCGAGGGGCATGAAATTCGCCAGGCCGGTGGCGTGCTGCACGACGATGTGCGTCGAACCGCGGCCGCCGCTCGGGTCGTACTCCATCGCCTCGAGGAGCGAGGACAGGACGACGATGAGCACCAGGACCAGGACGATCGACGCCATGGTCAGGAACGCCCGGCTCTTCTTGCGGAAGACGTTCTTCCAGACGTAGCGGAAGTATTTCATGAGCGCCCTTCCCGGGCGCGCTCCATGCCGGAGGCGGCCGTCTGGCTCGACAGGACCCCCTTGTCGAGGTGCAGCATCCGGTGGGCGCGCGACGCGGCCCGCGGATCGTGGGTGACCATGACGATTGTCTTCGAGAACTCGGCGTTCAGCCGGTTCAGCAGGTCGAGGATCTCCTCGGCGCTCTTCGCGTCGAGGTCGCCGGTCGGCTCGTCGGCCACCAGGATCGCCGGATCGCCGACGATGGCGCGCGCGATGGCGACGCGCTGCTCCTGGCCGCCGGACAGCTGCCGCGGGTAGTGGTCCATGCGGTCGGCGAGGCCGACGATGTTCAGGGCCATCTTCACGTGCTCGCGGCGCTCGTGGCGCGACAGGCGCGTCAGGAGAAGCGGCAGCTCGACGTTCTCGAACGCCGTCAGGACCGGAATGAGGTTGTACAGCTGGAAGATGAAGCCGATGTGGTCGGCCCGCCAGCGGGCCAGGGCGTTGTCTCCCAGCGTGGCGATGTTCTGCCCGTCGACGGAGATGCGCCCCCTGGTCGTCGTGTCGATCCCCGCGATCAGGTTCAGGAGCGTGGTCTTTCCCGAGCCGGAGGGTCCCATGAGGGCCACGAACTCCCCCTTGCCGATGTCGAGGTTGATGTCCTCGAGGACCGGGATCTGCAGGGAGTCACGGCGGTAGATCTTCGAAACGTGCTCGATGGAGATGAGCGGCTGTGCCACGGAGCCTCCTGTGCGTCGGTCCTCTGTGTGTGTCGCCGCGACGGCGGCGCCGAGCCTATCGGTTGATCCGGATGCGGACGCCGTCCTCGAGGCCGTCCTTCGAAGCGTCGGCGACGAGCGCTTCGCCGCCTCGAAGTCCTTCCGTGATCTCGGCGGTCGCGTCCTTCTCGCGGCCGACGACGACCGGGCGGAAGACGGCCTTCAGGTCCTGGATGAGAAAGACTCCGGTCTTCCCGTTGCGCGTCGCCAGGGCGCTCTTCGGGACCTCGATCTGCGTCCGCGCCGACGTCCCCTTCGTCGCCACGCTGGTGAAGCTGACGCGCGCCGACAGGTCGGGGAGGATGTTCTCGTCCGGATCGACGATCGCCACCTTGACCT
>DATNEZ010000317.1:0-4248 GCA_035606645.1 Binatia bacterium | reverse complement strand
GATCCTGGGAGGCAAGGGGGCGGGCCTGCACGAGATGACCCGCATCGGACTGCCGGTGCCGGCCGGATTCGTCATCAGCACCGAGGCCTGCGCGACGTTCCTGGCCCACGGCCCCGAGGCGCTGCGCCGGTCGATGGGCGCGGAGCTGGCGAAAAGCCTGGCGCGCCTGGAGCGGGCAGCCGGCCGCCGCTTCGGGGACGCGCGCGATCCCCTGCTGGTCTCGGTGCGCTCGGGCGCGGCGCGGTCGATGCCCGGCATGCTGGAGACCATCCTGAACCTGGGGCTGAACGAGACGACGGTGGTCGCGCTGGCGAAGCGCACCGGAAACGCCCGCTTCGCGTTTGACGCGTACCGCCGTTTCCTGGGGGCTTACGGCTGCGTCGTGTTCGGCCTGCCGCGCGGCCCCATCGATGCGTTTCTCACGGAGGCCAAGACCCGCGAGGGGGTGCGCCAGGACACCGGGCTGGGAGCGGCGGCCCTCGAGTCGGTCTGCCGCCGGATCGAATCGCACATCCGCGAGAGCATCGGCCGTCCGTTTCCCCAGGACGTGGACGAGCAGCTCTGGGGGGCCATCGAGGCGGTGTTCAAGTCCTGGATGGCGGAGAAGGCGGTGACCTACCGCCGGGTCGAGCGGATCACCGGCCTGCCGGGCACCGCGGTGAGCGTGGTGCAGATGGTGTTCGGCAACCTGGGAGAGACGTCGGGGACCGGCGTGTGCTTCACGCGCGATCCGAACACCGGCGACAGGGTGCTCTACGGGGACGTCCTGATGAACGCCCAGGGGGAGGACGTGGTCGCCGGGATCCGGACGCCCTTGTCCATCCAGAAGATGAAGCGCAAGGTCCCGCGCGCCTTCCGCGAGCTCGAGCGGGTGCGCTCTCTCCTGGAGCGGCATTTCCGGGACATGCAGGACCTGGAGTTCACGGTCGAGGAAGGGCGCCTCTACATGCTCCAGTGCCGCACCGGCAAGCGATCCTCGCAGGCCGTCTTCCGCATCGCCCGGGACATGGCCCGCGAGGGCCTGATCGGGCAGCAGGAGGCGATCGGGCGCGTGTCGTCCGGGGACATCGAGCGCCTGTTCTACCCGGTGCTCGACCCCCAGATCAAGAAGCGAGAGCTGCAGTCGCGCCTGCTGGCGACCGGCATCGGGGCGGTCCCGGGCGCGGCGACGGGGGAGCTGGTCCTTTCGGCCCGAGCCGCCGAGGAGTCGGCGCGGGCGGGACGCGACGTCATCCTGGTGCGGCGCGAGACCTCGCCGGAGGACGTGGCGGGCATGCACGCCGCCCGGGGGATCCTGACGGCGACCGGGGGCAAGACCTCGCACGCGGCGGTCGTGGCCCGGGGCTGGGGGAAGACCTGCGTGGTCGGCTGCGGAGCGCTGTCGGTCGACCTGGAGCGGCAGCAGGTCCGCATCGGCCGGCGGGTGCTCCAGCCCGGCGACCCTCTCACCCTGGACGGCACGGAGGGGGTGGTCTACGACGGGACGTTCCCGCTGGTGAGGCCCGAGCTCCCCGAGGCGTATCACGAGGTCATGGGGTGGGCCGACGGGCTCAGGCGGCTGGGCGTCCGGGCCAACGTCGACACCCCGTACGACGCACGCAAGGCGGTGGAGATGGGGGCGGAGGGGATCGGCCTGTGCCGCACGGAGCACATGTTCTTCGACAGCGAAGAGCGGCGCCTGGCGATCCGCGAGATGATTCTCGCGCAGGATACCGAGGCGCGCGAGCGCGCCCTGGCGCGCCTCCTGCCGATCCAGCGCCAGGACTTCGAAGGGATCTTCGAGGCCATGGACGGCCGGCCGGTCACCATAAGGCTCATCGATCCGCCCCTGCACGAGTTCCTGCCGCATGGCGCCGAGGAGCAGGCAGCCCTGGCGGCCCGTCTGCAGCTGCCGGTCGAGACCGTGGCCCAGCGCGTCGAGCAGCTCCGGGAGTCGAACCCGATGCTCGGACACCGGGGCTGCCGCGTCGGCCTGATCTACCCGGAGATCGTCGACATGCAGGTGCGGGCCATCCTGGAGGCCGCGGTGGCGGTCAACCGCCGCGGCGTCAAGGTGCTCCCCGAGATCATGCATCCCCTGATCATGGACCCGCGGGAATTCGATCTCCTGGCCCGGCGCACGCGCCAGGCGGCCGATCGGGTCCTCGCCGAGCAGGGGGTGTCGATCCCGTACCTCGTCGGCACGATGATCGAGGTGCCGCGCGCCGCCCTCCTGGCGGAGCCGATCGGGCGCCTCGCCGATTTCTTCTCCTTCGGCACGAACGACCTCACCCAGATGACCATGGCGCTGTCGCGCGACGACTCCGGGCGCTTCCTGCCCGACTACGTCGACGAGAAGCGCCTCGGGATCCTCGCGGACGACCCGTTCCAGACGCTGGATCAGGAGGGGGTCGGGCAGCTGGTGCTCCTGGCGATCGAACGCGGACGCCGGGGCCATCCGGGACTGAAGATCGGCATCTGCGGCGAGCACGGCGGCGAGGCGGACTCGGTCCGGTTCTGCCACCACATCGGCATGGATTACGTCAGCTGCTCCCCCTACCGCATTCCGATCGCGCGTCTGGCCGCGGCGCAGGCCGCCATCGAATCGCGACGCCCCGAGGCGTCCGCGCGGGGCGGGACAGCCGCCAGCAGGAGGCAGCGTGGTCGTCGGCATCCTGTCGCGCAGGCGTAGCCTCTACACGACGCGCCGGCTGGTGGAGAGCATCGAGAAGCTCGGCCACGAGCCGCGCGTCCTGAACCCGCTGCACTGCTTCCTGGTCCTCAGCGGGCGGGCCCCCGAGACCTATTACCGCGGGATGGAGGCGCCGCTCGTCGATCTCGACGTGGTCCTGCCTCGCATCGGAGCGTCGATCACCGAGCACGGCCTGGCGGTCGTGAACCAGTTCGACATGATGGGCGTCCCCCTGGTCAACAACTCGCAGCCGATCGCCCGCTCGCGCGACAAGCTGCGCTCGCTGCAGCCCTGTCGCGGGCCGGCATCGACATCCCGAAGACGGTCATGGTGAGCGATCCTTCCCAGATCCACCGCGCCCTGGAGATCGTCGGGGGGCCGCCGGCCGTGCTCAAGGTCGTGAAGGGGACTCAGGGGATCGGCGTCATCCTGGCGGAGACCGAGCAGGCCGCCCTCACCGTGCTCGAGACGTTCTGGAACCTGGGGATGAACATCCTGGTGCAGGAGTTCATCGAGGAGTCGGAGGGACGCGACATCCGGGCCCTGGTCGTCGGGGACCGGGTGGTCACCGCGATGCGCCGGCAGGCCGGGATCGGCGAGTTCCGCTCCAACGTGCACCGGGGCGGGACCGGGACCGTCGTGGACCTCCCGGAGAACTACCGCACGGCGGCCCTGCAGGCGACGCGCGTCATGGATCTCCAGGTGGCCGGCGTGGACATGCTCGAATCGCGCAGCGGGCCCAAGGTCCTGGAGATCAACTCCTCTCCGGGGTTCGAGGGGCTCGAGCGCTGGACCGGCGTGGACATCGCCGCCGCCATCATCGAGTACGCCGTGGGGTTCGCGAGGACGGGCCGGCGCAGGAAGAGAAGCGAAGCCTAGGAGCGGTCGCATGGCGTTGCGCATCGGGGGCAAGGAAATCCGCCGCGGGACGGTCGAGCAGATCTTCCTCAAGGTGAGCGAGTACTACACCTCCACGGCGGTCAACGTGCCCGTGACCGTGCTGCGCGGCGAGGAGCGCGGGCCGCTCCTCTTCCTGACGGCCGCCATACACGGCGACGAGCTCAACGGCGTCGAGATCGTCCGCCGGATCATGACCGGCTACACCCCGCGGCAGATCAAAGGCACCCTGATCTGCGTGCCGGTGATGAACCGCGTCGGCTTCCTGACCCACACGCGCTACCTGCCCGGACGGCGCGACCTCAACCGGTATTTTCCGGGGGACCCGAAGGGGAACGCCGCGGCGCGCTACGCGCACACCCTGTTCACCGAGATCGTGGGGCCGTCGCGCTACGGCGTCGACCTGCACACCGCGAGCGTCGGCCGCACCAACCTGCCCCACGTGCGCGCCGACATGTCGTCCAAGAAGGTGCGGCGCATCGCGCGCGCTTTCGGCACCGAGATCATCATCGACTCGCCCGGCCCGCCGCGCACCCTCCGCGCCGCCGCCACGGCGGCGGGCGTGGCGACCATCATCTTCGAGGCGGGGGCGACCTTCCGCTTCCAGAGGAACATGGTGGCGCGCGGGGTCGCGGGCGTCCGCAACGTCCTGACGGCCCTCCGCATGACGAACGACCCGG
>DATNEZ010000311.1:0-2746 GCA_035606645.1 Binatia bacterium | reverse complement strand
AGGTGCTCGGCGTCGCGACGGACATTACGGAGCGGAAAATGCTCGAAGCGCAGTTGCGGCAGGCGCAGAAGATGGAAGCCGTTGGCCGGCTCGCCGGCGGCGTGGCGCACGACTTCAACAATCTCCTCAGCGTGATCCTGGGATACGGGAATCTTCTGCTCATGGATCCGGATCGCCGGGACGCCGACCGCAAGGGGCTCGAGGAGATCTGCAAGGCGGCGGAGCGGGCGGGCGGCCTCACCCGGCAGCTCCTGGCCTTCAGCCGCAAGCAGGTCCTGGTCCCGGAGATCTTCGACCTGCGCGACTCGGTCCAGGACATCGCCAAGATGCTCGGCCGGCTGATTGGCGAGGACGTCGAGCTGTCGCTGTCCTTCGCCAAGGAGGCCTGCCGCGTGCGCGCCGATCGCGGCCAGATCGATCAGGTCATCACCAATCTCGCCGTGAACTCCCGCGACGCCATGCCCCAGGGGGGGAAGCTGACCGTCGAGGTCCGCCACGCCGACTTTACCGAGCCGATGGTCCACGACCGGGCGCGGATCGAACCGGGTCCCTACGTCCTGCTGGCGGTCAGCGACTCGGGCGTCGGGATGAACGCCGAAACCCAGAGCCACGTGTTCGAGCCCTTCTACACCACCAAGGGTCCGGGCGAAGGGACCGGGCTCGGTCTGGCCACGGTGTACGGGATCGTCAAGCAGAGCGGCGGGTACATCTGGCTGTACAGCGAGCCGGGGGAGGGGACCACGTTCAAGATCTACCTGCCGCGGACGGAAGGCCAGGCCGGGACCGCGGTCCCCGTTCAGGGGGCGTCGCTCCCGGGAGGGTCCGAGACGATCCTGCTCGTGGAGGACGACGAGGCCGTGCGCGGGCTGGCGCAGCTGATCCTCGAAGAGAGGGGATATCGCGTGCTCGCGGCGTCGGGCGGCGAGGAGGCCGAGCGCCTGGTCGCCGGCTGGGAAGGGCCGATCCACCTGCTGCTCTCGGACGTCATCATGCCCGGGATGAACGGACGGGAGGTGGCCGATCGTCTGTGCCCGCGGCGCCCCGAGATGCGGACGATCTTCATGTCGGGGTACACCGGCGACGCCGTCCTGCGGAGGGGAATCGTCGCGGAAGACAGCGACTTCATCCAGAAGCCGTTCACCCCGACGATCCTGGCCGTCAAGGTCAGGCAGGTTCTCGACCGTGCCGCGCCGCGCCGTTCCTAGCGGGTTTGTTCGGCGGCGGCGCGAGAGTCGGGGGCTTCGTAGACCACGCGGCCGCCGACGATCGTGAGCTCGATCCCGGCGCGCGGGATCTCGGACGGCGGGATGGTCCTGAGGTCCTTCGTGAAGACCGTCAGGTCGGCCTGGTACCCGGGGGCGATCGTCCCCCGGCGGTCCTCTTCGTAGGCGGCGAACGCGGCCCCCTGGGTGTAGGCGCGCAGCGCCTCGTCCATGGTCATGAGCTGCTCGGGGTGCCAGCCCCCCTCGGGGAGGTCCTTCAGGTCCTGTCGCGTGACCGCGCTGTGGAGGCCGATGAGCGGCTGCTCCGGATCGACCGGGAAGTCGGATCCCGCGGCGAGGACGGCCCCGGAGTCGAGGACCCAGCGCCAGGCGTAGAGCCCCTGGCCGCGCGCCTTGCCGACGCGGTCCTCGGCCCACGGCATGTCGCTGGTGGCGTGGCTCGGCTGCATCGAGGCGATGATCCCGAGGGCCTTCAGGCGCGGCACGTCCTCGCGCCTCACGCATTGCAGGTGCTCGATGCGCGGCCGGGGATCGTGCGGGCGGGCGGCAGCCAGGGCCTTCTCGTAGGCGTCGATCGTGAGCCTTATCCCGCGATCGCCGATGGCGTGCGTGCACACCTGGTAGCCGTGGCGCATCGCCAGGGTGGCGCGCCTCTCGATCTCCTCCGCCGAGGTCACCAGGAGCCCCCGGTTCCCCCGGTCGTCCGCGTAGTCCTCCTCGAAGACGGCGCCGCGCGATCCCATCGCGCCGTCGATCATCAGCTTGACCGCCCTGAGCGTCAGGCGGTTCCGGTAGTTGACGAACGGCGGCTGCTGGACGAGCGACTCGAGCGCCACGTCGCCGATCCCCCGCCACATCAGGTAGACGCGCAGCGGCAGCTCCCCTGCGTCGGCCAGCTCGCGATAGGCGGCGACCTCCTCCGGCCCGACGCCGGCGTCATGGATCTCCGTCAGGCCGCCCTCGGCGCAGCGGCGGAGGGCGCGGGTGATCGACTCCTTGATCTGGGCGCGCGTCGGATCCGGCTGGGCTTCGTCGATGGCGTCCTGGGCGTTGTCCACGAACACGCCGGTGGGCCGGCCTTTTCCATCGCGCACGATCCGGCCGCCCGGAGGGTCGGGGGACTGCGGGCCGATGCCGGCCGCCTCCATCGCCTTCAGGTTCGCCCAGCCGGCGTGGCCGTCCACGCGCGACAGCCAGACCGGCCGGCCGGGGGCGGCCTCGGTCAGTGCCCGGTGATCCGGGAACTGCTTCCCGGGCCAGAGGTTCTGATCCCAGCCGTGGCCGGTGATCCAGGCGCCGGGCGGCAGCGATCGATCGCGCTCGCGCACCTTGAGAGCGACGTCCGCGATGCTCGCGGCGCCGTGCAGGTCGAGGGTCCCCAGCTCCTCGCCGAGGGAACGGACGTGGCCGTGCGCGTCGGTCAGGCCCGGGACCACCAGGGCGCCGCGCAGGTCGATGCGCCGGGTCTTCGGTCCGGCGAGGCGGAGGATCTCGTCGTTGCCGCCGACTGCGACGATGGCGTC
>DATNEZ010000304.1:0-2086 GCA_035606645.1 Binatia bacterium | reverse complement strand
TTCGTGGGTGTGGCCGCAGCGCGCCCGGGCCGCGGCTTCGCGGCCGCCGTCGCCGCGGGCTTCGCGGCCGGCGTCCGGGGGGCGCTCGCCGCGCCTTTCTCCGTGATCCGATAGACCTGCATCGCGCCGGCCACGCCCTTGAGCATGGCCGACTCCGGGGTGACCTGGTACCCCGCGAGATGTTCCTTGACACCGGGCGAGTCCATGACGTCCTGGGTGATGTAGAGCTCCTCGGCCCCGGCCAGCCCCTGGACCCGGGCGGCGATGTTGACCGTCTGGCCGAAGTAGTCCAGCCGGTCGTTGAGCGTCACGGCGATGGAGGTGCCGTGGTGAACGCCGATCTTGAGGATCAGCGCCTGCGCCCCATGCTCCTTGTTGAAGGCCTCGATCTCGTCGAGCATCTGCAGCGCGGCGGTCACGGCGCCGACCGGAGTATTGAACGTGGCCATCACGGCGTCGCCGATCGTCTTGACGATCGCCCCGGCCTGCCGGAACACGACCTTGCCCAGCCGGTCGAAGTGCTGCCGCACGAGCGCGAAGGCCTGCAGATCGCCGATCTTGTCGTACATCTCGGTCGACCCCTTGAGATCGGTGAACAGGATCGTGGTGTCCTTGACCCCGATGCCCTCGTTCCCCCCCACCGTCTCGGTGCGGTAGAGGTCCCGGAACGTCTGGTTCGTGATCAGCCGGCGACCGGTGAGGAAGGGATCGAAAATCATGGCGCCCTTCTTCTCGAAGTGGTCCGGCGGCATATTGACCAGCATCATGTGCCCCCGGTCCCCCGAGCGGTTCTCGAACGAAAGGGAGACCCGGCCCACGGCCAGCGACCCGCTCTCGGGCGCGTACCGGCCGTCCTGGAAGGTGAACGACGCCGCGGCCGCGCCGCCCGGCTGGATCTGGCACATGAACCCGTGATTATGAATCAGGTCCCAGCCCATCAGGAAGCCCGGCGTCATCTCGGCGGTGAAGGAGGTGGTGGCCTTGGCCGGCAGATACCCGACGCCCCTGCCCAAGGCGCGCAGGGCCTCCGGAAAAGTCGGCCCGCCGGCCGACATGCGCCCCTCCCGCGTGAAGTGGTATCGGTACGTGAAGTCCTCCGCGCCGAGCGATTCGGGATGGTGGAACACCAGGTCGCGAACCGAGGGTGAGACGGTGAAGGAGACCTGGATGAAGTCGTCGAAGTCGGCCTGGCCCTTGATATGGCACATGCCGCAGGTGTACTGGTTGTGCAGCACTTTCAGCGAGCGGAAACTTTCCAGCAGGTCCCCGCAATTCGGGCACACGATCCCCCAGTTCATCTGGAGCAGGCCCGCCTTGCACGCGTGCAGGAAGAGGTCGATCGCCTCCTGCTCGTCCAGGCCGCGCTCGGCCGCGAAGGCCAGCGGATTGAGCCGGAACGGCGCGAAGTCGTCCTCGGCCCGCAATACCGCCTCCAGCTTGGAGACCAGGCGGGGACTCCAGGTCCGGGCCTTCTCCAGTTCGGTCAATTTGGCGTCCAGTTCGGCTTCGACGATTTTCGGCGGCATCCAAGTCCTCCTCTCAGGCCCCGGCCAGGACCCGGAACTGTTCATATGATAACGCCGCGTCCTCGACGATCGACAGTTCCGTCTGGCCCTGTTCGCGCAGCGCCGCCCTCAGCGGTACCGCATCGTCCTGGAGCGCGCGAGCCAGCCGGGGATGCGCACGCACGGTCACCGGCCCCTGGCCCCCCTCCCGGACCGTGCGCATGATCTTGCGGGCCACCAGGATGGCGAGCGTGCCAGGCGACAGCGTCCGGCCCCGGCCCTGGCACGTGGGGCAACTCTCGGTCAGGTGGTGGTAGGGGGTGTCGTCCACGCGCTTGCGGGTCATCTCGACGACGCCCAGCGGCGACAGGACGGCCACCTGGGTCTTGACCCGGTCGTGCTTGAGCGCCGCTTCCAGCACTTCCATCATCTGCTGCTGGTGCCCCGGATCGGGCATGTCGATGAAGTCCACCACGATGATGCCGCCGATACCCCGCAGCTTGAGCTGCCGGGGAATTTCCTGCGCGGCCTCGAGGTTCGTCCGCAGCGCGATCTCCTCCGGGGAACCTTCCTCGAAGGGA
>DATNEZ010000278.1:0-5436 GCA_035606645.1 Binatia bacterium | reverse complement strand
GACGCCGACGCCCTGGCGGACATGCTGAAACGGATCGAGGCGGGGGCGATCCTCCTGGAGTGGCCCAACCAGGGGATGATGACGGCGGCGGCGGCCGTGCACCGACTGAAGAGCTGGACCCCCGTCTACTTCGACGACGTGTCGGTCGTGTACCTTCAGGAGGGGGGCGCGTGGGCCCAGGCCCTGGCGCGGGACGGCCACCCCCTGCTCGATCCGGCCCTGTATCGCGGCGGCACGATCCGCCGGGAGGAGGCCGCCGCCGCGCTGCAGGAGGCGGAGCGGGCGCTCCGGGCAAGGCGCTCGTACATCGCCCGGGTCATGCGGATCGACGCCCTCCTGGGGGTCGGGAGGGAGGCCGAGGCGAACGACGAGGAGCGCCTCATCCTGGCGGAGAATCCGCCGCTCTTCCACATCTACCTGCACCTGGGATGGATCCGCCTGGCGCGCGGCGATCGGCGCGAGGCGACGGCCCGCTTTCAGCGGGCGCTCAGGGACCAGCCGGACTCGCTTCTTGCCAGGCAGGGACTGACCCTGGCCGCGGGAACGGCCGGCCGCTGAACGGATCGTGGGCCGCGGGTCAGGGGCGCGCCGGCGCGGCGGCCCCTCCTCCCTCGAGGGCGGACTGGACGGGGCGGACGGTGACCGGCCCCAGCGTCTCGAGGTCCTTCCTGAGCGACTGGGCCGGGCCGACCACGACAATCGCCAGATCGTCCAGCGGCAGCCGGCGGGCGGCCGCCCGCTTGACGGCGTCGGCCCCGGTCGAGCGGACCCGCTTCTGGTACTGGTTGATCCAGTCCGGGTCCATCCCGTAGAGATCGATGTTCAGGATCTCGGCCGCCAGGTCCTCGGGGCTCTCGATGCGCAGCGGATAGAGCCCGGCCAGGTAGCTGCGCGCCTTGTCGAGGTCCTCGGACGGCAGGTCCCCCCCGCGCAGCCGGCGCACCTGCTCGAGGGAGACCTTGATCGTCTCGAGCACGCTGGCGTTCCTGGAAAAGGTCGACACGGAGACGCTTCCCGACGAGCGCAGCGCCTCGACGCGGCTGGCGATGGAGTAGGTCAGGCCGCGCTTCACGCGCACCTCGTTCACCAGCCACGACGTGAAGCCGCCGCCCAGGACCGTGTTGGCGACGCTCAGCGGCAGGTAGTCGGGGTCGGCGCGGCGGATGGCCACGTTGCCGAAGCGGATCTGGCTCTGCGTGGCGTCCGGCTTGTCCACCAGGAGGATCTTGCGGCCCCGCACTCCGGTGGCCTCCGCGACCGCGGCCGGCGCCAGGGTCTTCTTCTTCCAGGCCGCGAAGTAGCGATCGGCGCTTCGCGCCGCCTGGGCCGCGTCGACGTCGCCGACGATCGCCAGGACGGCGTTGTTGGGCGCGTACCGCGATTCGTAGAAGGATGCGGCATCGTCGCGCGTGATCGCGGTCACGGAGCGCTCCGTGCCGTCGACCGGACGACCGTAGGGGTGGGAGCCGTACAGCCAGGCGGCAAACGCCCGCTGCGCCACGCGCCCCGGATCGTCGAGCGCGTCGACCAGGTCGGCCAGCGCCAGGCGTTTCTCCTTCTCGAATTCCTCGGCACGGAAGGCGGGGTTCAGGACCAGGTCGGCGAAGAGATTGAAGCCCACTTCCAGGTCCCGGCTGGCGAACTCCCCCCAGACATGGGAGGCATCCAGGCCCGCCGACGTGTCGATCGACCCACCGACGAATTCCACCTCTTCGAAGAACTGGGCGGCCGGTCGACCCTTCGTGCCCCGCTTGAGGAGGCGCGCCGTCAGGGCCGCCGTCCCCTCCTTCCCCGCCGGATCGGAGGTGGATCCCGATTTGATCATCAGGCGGAGCTGCACCAGGGGAATGGTGCGGCGCTCGAGGACCAGCACGGTCAGGCCGTTCTTCAGAACGGTGCGGGACGGGGCCGGCACCTGGAAACCGGACGCCTGGGCCTGTGGTCCGCCCGGCTTCGGCGGGGCGGCCGGCGCGGCGGCGGAGCCGATCGGCCCGGGGACGAGGAGCGCGAGCGCCAGGGCGATGCTCGAGAGTCGGACGGCAGTCGCGCTCACGGCTTCGCCTCCTCGCCGGGAGCTTCCGGCACGACGGTCACGACCGTGCGGTTGTCCGGCTTCAGGTACCGGGCCGCCACCTTCATCATGCCGGAGGCGGTCACGGCCTCGTAGCTCTTCAGGGCGCCGAACAGCCGGGTGTGCGACCCGAGGTAGGTCTCGAACAACCCGAGCTGCTCCGCCTTGCCGGCGTTCGTCTTGAGGGCCTTGACCTGCGACGTGGTGCGGACGTTCTTGGCCTTCTGGAGCTCGGAGGCCCCCGCCTCCTGCTTCCCCACGAGGTCCATCTCGGCGCTCAGGGCCGCCTCGAGCGCCTCCGGCGCGACGCCCGGCTTCACCTCCGCGTAGATGACGAACAGCCCGGGATCGATCCTCCAGATGTTCTCGACGTCCACGCGCGTCGCCAGCTCCTTCTCGTACACCAGCCGCCGGACCAGCCGGGACGACTCTCCTCCTCCCAGCAGGATCTGCAGCAGGTCGAGGGCGAACAGGTCCTCGGACGACGAGGCCGGCACGTGGTAGGCGAACGCCACGGCCGGGAGCTGCGCGGCGCGCCGGAGCACGGCGCGGCGCTCCCCTTTCTGCTCCGGCTCGTTCGCGACGGGAGGGGGTGCCGCCGGCTGCGCCGGGATCGATCCGTACGCCTTGCTGATCAGCGCGATGGCGCGGTCCGGCTTGAAGTCCCCGACCAGGATGATGGTGGCGTTGTTGGGGGCATAGTGAATCCTGAAGTAGTCCTCGCAGTCTTTCACCGTGATGGCGTCGAGGTCCGGCATCCAGCCGACGACCGGCCACTGGTAGGAATGCGCCAGGTAGGCCATCCCTTCCATGAGCTCAAAGAGCGAACCCTCGACGTCGTTGTCGGTGCGCAGGCGGCGCTCTTCCTTCACCACCTCACGCTCCGATTTCAGGCTCTCGTCGGTGATGGCGAGGCCGGCCATGCGATCGGCCTCGAGATCCACCACCATGTCCAGCGCATCGGACGGCAGGTTCTCGAAATACACCGTGATGTCGTTGGTGGTGAAGGCGTTCGAGGCTCCCCCCTTCGACTCGAGCATGCGGTCGAACGCGCCGGCGCCGAATTTCTTCGTGCCGTTGAACATCATGTGCTCGAACAGATGGGAGATCCCGGTCCTGCCCGTCCTCTCGTCGCGCGACCCGACGCGGAAGAAGGTGTAGTAGCTCAGCGCCGGGACCGAGTGGTCCTCGAGCGCGAGGACCTTCAGCCCGTTGTCCAGGCGATACGGAATCACGTTGAAGCGGATCTCCTGCGCGGAAATCTGGGCTGCCGGCACGGCCGTGACGACGGCCAAAAGGACGGCAGCGCGAACGGCTCGCGTCATCGGCACCTCGAGGGGGGCGGCCGCGCGCCGAGGATTCGGTGGCGGCCCCCGTTACGGGAGGCGGGATTATAGCAAACGGCCCCCGCCCGGGCCCGGAGCGAGGCGTCTCGCGGGCCCCCCGCAGCACCGACCGCCGATGCGCCGCGGTCTTTCCTTGCCGGTGCCGCGCCCCCCCGGTATACTCCCCGCGCGCCATGACGAGTGCCTCTATCCACATGTCTTCGAAATGGACACGGCGGGTCCTGACCGCGGCGGTCCTCGCTCCGGCCTTTCTGCTTCTGGCCTGCGGCGGGGACGACTCGCCGAAGAACCGGATCAAGCCGATCCAGGCGACGCTCACCATCGACCCGTTCCCCAACTCTCCGGATCCGGCGGTCTATCTCGTCAAGGATCCGAAGAATGGCCAGTTTCCCGACCTGGAAACCGTGCAGATCCGTCTCTACACGACGGCCCCCGTGACCTTCGACGCCTATACGATCGAGATGCACTTCGACCCCTCGAAGGTCCAGGTGGGAAACGCCTTCGAGTTCGACGCGGGCATCCTCGGAGGCTGCAACAGCGGCCTCCCGTGCGCGCCGACCTGCCTGATCAATCAATCGGACGTCAACTCGACCGGTACCCTGCTCATCGGCGTCGCCAAGAAGGCCACCTGCCCCGATACGACCGTCAGTCTCGACACCATGCTCGTCCGCATCGGCTTCATCGCCCAGACCACGATCGATCCTCCCGGCACGCCGATCGATCTCATCCAGGGTGCGGGCCACGGAGATTGTGAGATACTTCTGGGGCTGACGGACCTGGGAATCCCGTGCGTCGGCGGGAACGCCCTGATGACGGCGTCCCGGTAGCATTCCAGAATCGTAATCACCAGAGCGCGACGGGCCTTCGTCACGGAGGTACGGATGGAAGACAAGGTCGTGGCCCACTTCAAGGACGGCAGGACTCAGCGTGGCTACACCCAGGACTTCAAGCCGGACGCCGGGACGTTCCACCTGCTTCCCAGCGAGGGGGGCGGGATCCCGACGACCATCAAGCTGGAGGACCTGAAGGCCCTCTTCTACGTGAAGGATTACGGCTCGGCCCGCCGGGGGGTCGACCGGGCCAAGCGGTTCGCGGAGCAGGGCACCCAGGGTCAGCGGGCCATCGTCGAGTTCAGGGACGGCGAGAGAATCTGGGGGTTCACCGAGGAGTACTCTTCCAACAACCTCGGTTTCTATTTCCTTCCCGCCGACCCGCAGGAGAACAACACCCGCATCTTCATCGTCAACTCGTCCGTCAAGCAGATCCAGTTCCAGGACTGAGAGGAGCCCCATGAGCCTCGCGCGCGTACCGGCACCTTCCTGCTCGCGGGCGGCGCAGTGTCTGCGCCTCGCCCTGCTCGTCCTCGTCGCGGCGGCGGCCGTCTTCACCCCCGCCGGCGCCGACACCAACTCGGCCCGCTACAAGTTCGAGGGGAACAAGTGGCTGGCCCTCGATCTGGCCATCGGCGACGTGCGGGCCGACACCATCCGGTTCGAGTGGCCTGCCACGCTCATGCGCGTCAAGACCGGCTACAAGGCGAACGTCAAGGTGGTGAACGGCTCGTCGCGACAGGCCAGCATCGGGATCGCGGTCGCGATCTACGACCAGGAGTCCCGGCTCATCGGCGCCGGCACCGCCGGCACCACGCTGGGAACGATCGATCCCGGCGAGACCACCCAGTTCACGGTCGATTTCAAAGATGTGACAGGCCGCATCGAGCAGGCGGACCAGTTCCACATCGCCCTCGAAACCAAGTAGCCCGCAGGGGCTCTGCGCCCTATGTTGTCCCGGGCCTTGACCCTGGAGGGACTTCGATGCGACACCGACTCTTCCCGACCCGCAGCCTGGCCGGCGCCGCCCTGTTCGCCGCCGCCCTGGCGCTGGTCCCGGCCGGCCGGGCCGGTGCAGCCGTCTTCTCCGATGTGACGATGGGGATGGGCCTCGGCGACGATCAGCGCGTCTTCCTGAACGTCACCAACGACCATTTTGCCCCCTCCCCCGAGGTGGCGGTGTCCCTAG
>DATNEZ010000245.1:0-2617 GCA_035606645.1 Binatia bacterium | reverse complement strand
GTAGGTGTTCGCCAGGCCGACCATGCTCGCGAGGGTGTCGGGGTGGTCCTCGCCGAGGACGCGGCGCCGCAGGTCGAGGACGTGCCGATCGAGCGTCGCCCCTTCCTCGTAGCGCCCCAGCAGGCGATAGACGAACGCCAGGCCGGCCATGGATCGAAGCGTCTCGGGGTGCTCCTCTCCCGAGACGCGGCGGCGCGCTTCGATGATCCGGGTGAAGAGGGTCTCCGCGTCCGCGTAGCGGCCCAGGTTGATGTACAGGATCGCCAGCGTGTGCATCGCCTGCAGGGTCTCCGGGTGCTCCTCCCCCAGGGTGCGGCGATCGGTCTCGACCGACCGCTCGACGATCGGCAGCGCCTTCTTGTACAGCCCCAGGTTCCCGTACACCGTCCCCATGGTCAGCATCAGGCGCGCCAGGACCTCCGGCTCCGCGGCCAGGTCCTTGCCGATCGACTCGGTCCCCTTGTCCAGGATCTCCCGCGCCGTGATGGCGCTTCCCCGGGCCTCGTCGGGGTCGGAGACCTTGAACAGTCCGGTCAGGAATTCCGACACGCGCTGGGCGGTCCTGGCCTCGCGGTTGGCGCGATCGCGCTCGGCGGCGATGCGCTCCGCCTGCACGATGGCGACGATCGCGGAGCCCACGATCGCGACCAGCAGGACTCCCGCGGCCGCGAACGGGACCTTGTGCCGCCCCATCAGCTTGCGGATCTGGTAGAGGGCGCTCGGCGGGCGGGCGAGGATGGGCTGCCCCCCCAGGTAGCGCGCCAGGTCTTCGTCGAGCGCCGCCACGGTCGCGTAGCGCCGGGCGGGCTCCTTCTCGAGGGCCTTCAGGACGATGATCGACAGGTCGGGGTCGAACTTCGCCGACTTCCCCGCGGCCGCGCCGAGGGGGCGCGGCGCCTGCTCGCAGACGATCCGGGCCGCCTCGACGAATTCCTTCCCCTCCACGACGTACGGCGGCTGCCCGGTCAGCATCCGGTACAGGATGACCCCGAGGGAGTAGACGTCGGTGCGGACCTCGATCTCGTCGCGCCGGCCGCGGACCTGCTCGGGGCTCATGTACGGCAGGGTCCCCTGGATGTGCCCGATTGCCGTGAGCGCCGTGGCGGCCTCGGCGTCGGGATCGGCGATCCGGGCCAGGCCGAAGTCGAGGACCTTGATGTCGGGCGCCGGGTCCGTCCCCTCCGCCGCCGCCGACGAGCCGGTCCGCTCCGCACGCTCCATCACGAGGATGTTCGACGGCTTGAGGTCGCGGTGGATGACGCCCCGCTGGTGCGCGTAGGCCACGGCCGAGCAGATCTTGCGGAACAGCGCGAGCCGGTCGCGCACCTGGGCACGCGAGGTGGCGGCCCCTTGTTCCTGCAGGTATTCGGACAGCGGCCGGCCCTGCACGAGCTCCATGGCGAAGTAGTGCTGCCCTTCGTCCGTCGAGCCCGACTCGTAGATCGCCGCGATGCCCGGGTGCTTGAGCCGGGCCAGGCTCTCCGCCTCGCGCTGGAACATGCGGACCGTGGTCGCGTCGACGTGGCGCCCTCCCAGAATCACCTTGAGCGCGACGGAGCGCTTCGGCCTCTCCTGCTGGGCCTCGTAGACGACCCCCATCCCGCCCCGGCCGATCTCGCGCAGGACCCGGTAGGGACCGATCGACGTGCCGCCGGGGGCCGTGGGATGCCAGGCGGCGTCGGCGTCCTCCCCCGCCTCCAGGGCGACGGCCGACAGGTCGATCGGGGCGTCCAGGAAGGCGCCGGCGTCCGAGTCGGCCTGCAGAAGGGTTTCGATCTCGCCGCGCAGGCGGGCGTCCTGGCCGCAGGCCTGATCGAGGAAGGGGCCGCGCCGTTCGGGGAGCAGATCGAGCGCCTGCTCCAGAAGCGGCTGGATGAGCCGCCAGCGATCGGGCGCGGGAAGGGGCTTCACTCCACTCATTGTACATAGTGGCGCCCAGAGTGTGGTGTGAGGAACCGTTCACCCCCGGATCTGTACTGGGATGAGCGTCCATCGGCGAACGCGCCGAGTGTCGTTTCTTTAGGGCAACCCTCGGTTCCTGTGTGAGATGGATTCTGGCCCGCATCTTGATAGATGCCGGGCGTGGACCGCGCCGTCATCGTCGAGCTGGTGCGCCCGGAGTCCTTCGTTCCCGCCTTCTGCCCGTGGCCGGGGTGCCCTGAGCACCAGCGCCGCACCGGAAGCCTGCGCTGTCTCCCACACGGCTCCTACCGCCGTCGCTGCGATGGCCGCATCGTGCCCCGGTTCTTTTGTCTCAGCTGCCGTCGCACCTTTTCCCAGCAGAGCTTCGCGTTCTCCTATTACCTGAAGCGCCCGGAGCTGAGCAGGCCCATCGCCGCCGGCCTCGTGGCAGGCTCGGCCCACCGGCAGATTGCCCGCAGCCTCGGCTGCCACCACAGCACGGTCACCCGCCGCTCCCGCCGGCTGGGCCGACACGCCCTGCTGTTGCACCACACTGCCCTTCAAGAGCTCGCCGTCGCCGAGCCGGTTATCGTCGACGACTTCGACAGCTTCGCCGGGTCGCAGTATTTCCCCTGCACGCTGCCCACCGCCACCGGCTCGGACTCCTGGTTTCTCTATGGCTTCGCCTTTGCGCGGGAGAGACGCCGCGGCTCCA
>DATNEZ010000149.1:0-4063 GCA_035606645.1 Binatia bacterium | reverse complement strand
CCCCGCGGCGTGTCGAAGACCCAGAGGCGCTTCTTGACGGGGTCGGACAGCGCCCGGCCGCTGCCGGTCGAGCAGACCGCTTCGAGCGCCGCGCGATCGTTCTTGACCAGGGTCAGGAGATTCCGGCCCGTGTCGATCATCACGTACGTCCCTTTCGGGCGGAGCGAGGCGAGCTGGGTCTCGAGGCCGGCCGCGCGCTTTTGCAGGGCGCGGAGCTCCTTCTGCTCGGCGGATCCGAGGGGGGTCGTGTCGGGCGCGCCAGGATGGAGCCTCTCCTGCCGCAGGCGAAGGATCAGGCCGGAGGCGAGCAGCACGAAGCCGGCGAGGACGATAAGCGGCAGGGCGCGCCGCCAGCCGGATCGCGGCACGGACGCGGGATCCTGCGGGAGCGCGCTCACGGCACCACCTCTTCCGGGATCGTCCCGACGATCGTCACCGCCGTGCCGACCTTTACCCTGGGGACCAGGTCGTCCATCTCGTCGTTGTCGAGGGCCACGCACCCCTGGGTCCAGTCCTGGCTTCGTCCCCCGTGTCCGTGGATCTCGATGTTGCTGCCGATCCCCTTTCCCTTCGGGACCTGGCCGCTGCGCTGAAGCCTCCGGAACCGCTCGCGGTCCTCGGCGTTCGGATAATCGAGCATGAGCGCGCGATAGTACTTCGTCTGCCCCGGGTTGCGGACCTCGGTGACGCGATACTTTCCTTCCGGCGTCGCGTCGTCCCCCGCCTGCGTCTTGGTCGCGACGCCGGCCAGCCCGAGATCGGCGGGGTAGGAGGCGATCTCGTCATCCCCCTTGAACACCCGGAGCTGCCGCCGCAGCTTGTCGACGATGATGACCGGCCGCCCGGTCGACGCGCTCTCCTTGAGAGTCTCTTTCACCCACCGTCTCCAGATCGCGCGCCGCGGGCTGCTGTGCAGCGCGTCGAAGGTCCGGTTCAGCCCGCTCACCGCCCCGGCGAGGCGGGCGCGCCCGCGCTCCGCCGACTCCAGGGCCCTTTCGTAGTCCTCCTTCTCGAACGCCCTCTTCGCCTCTCCCAGCGCGACATCGGCCTCGAGGATAGCCTTGGCGCTGTCGTCATCCCAGGCGTGCCGCGCCAGCGCGTGCACCCGCGGCAGGATCGCGGTCAGCTCCTTGATCGCCGACTGCGATCGGGTCTTGGCGCGGGCCCTCGCCGCGGTCGCCTGATAGGCGCAGATCTCGGCGGCGATCCGGGCCTCGGACATGAGGCGCGAGGCCTCTTCGAAATTCCGCGACAGCGCCCGCCGGCGGGACGCGAGGCGGACTTCCGCCTCGGCCAGGACCAGCGCCTGGCGGGCCGCGGCGCACGGGGCCGAGGCGCGCGACACGCCCTCGGCGGCCGCCGCACGCTCCATCGCGTAACGCGCCGCGTCCATGTCGTCGAGGGGCGGGCGGCCGCACGCGGACGCCAGGCACAGGATGGCGAGGAGAGCCGCAAGCCACAGGGCTTCGGACGCGGAGTGGATAATCGAAGGGACGGATCCGGAAAGCAGGACCCCGGCCCGCGCCGGGCGGGCCGGGGTGCCGTGGAGCACCAGGCTATCTGGCCCTGGCCTGGCCAGCCCTCTTCTGCTTGGCCTGCTCCAGCTGGTCAGCAATGGAGGTGGCCTTGTCCTTCACGGAGTTGGCGCTCTCGAGCGCCTGCTTGTAGTCGCCCGAGCCGAAGGCCGTGCGCGCCTGATCGAGCGTGCCGCGCAGGTTCCCCAGGTCGGTCTTGAACAGTGCCAGATCGGCCCTGGAGTCCTTGGTCACCGGGGCGACCTTGAGCCCCGCCTCGGCAGCGGCGAGCGCCGTGTCGGCGGCGGCGATGGCCGCCTCGGAATCGGTCTTCGCCTGCTCCTTGTTCGCGACGGCGGCCTGGGAGGCCTTGGCGGCCTCTTCCTTCGCCTTCGTCAGGAGCTCCTTGGCCTTGTCGTAGTTCTTGATCCACTTCGAGTTCTGCGCCTGGATCTCGTCGTTCGCAGCTTTGAACGTGGAGTCCGCGGCCTGGAACTCGTTCGGCGCCCAGGTCTCGGCCTGAGCCTCGCGTGCCTTGTCCATGTCGGCCTGAGCGGCATTGATGTCTTCCTGGGGGGCCTTGGCGCAGGCAACGGCCGCGAGGCACGCCAGGGCAGCGGTGGCGATGATGCTGTTCCGTCTGCTCATAGGTGGGTTGCTCCTCCTCTCTTATGCTGAGTTGGGACAAAGAGTCAGTGACTTACGCGTGATCTCGAACCGTTCGGTCCGCCTCCTTTCCTCAGGAGGGGCAAGAGGATACCAGAAACAAGCGACCGCGGCATCCCGAACCGCTCATCCGTGGATGAGCTCCGCGGCCCTTCGGGTGGCCCGCACGACCGCCTTGATCAGCGTCACCCGGAGGCCCCCCTCCTCCAGCTCGAGCAGCCCGTCGATCGTACACCCGGCGGGGGTGGTCACCCCATCCTTGAGCTTGGCCGGATGCTCCCCCGTCTGAAGGACCATGGTGGCCGAGCCGAGCACCATCTGCGCCGCCAGGGTGGTGGCCACGTCGCGCGGCAGGCCGACCTTCACCCCCCCCTCCGCCAGCGACTCGATGACGACATAGATGTAGGCCGGGCCCGAGGCGGACAGCCCGGTCACGGCGTCCATGTGCCGCTCTTCCAATATGAGGCAGCGGCCAAGCGGCTCGAAGATGCGCCGCGCGATCTCGAGGTGCTGGGCGTCGGCGTGCCGCCCCCGGGCCAGGACGGTCATTCCCTGGCGCGCCAGGCAGGGGGTGTTCGGCATGGCGCGCACCACCGGGACGCGCGGGCCGACCCGCTTCTCGATGAAGAGAGTGTCCACGGACGCGGCGACCGAGAGGACCAGCTGCTGGCGCGTCAGTCGCCCGCGGATGCCGGACAGGACCTCGTCCATGGCCTGCGGCTTGACGGCGAGGATGACCACCGAGGCACCGCGCACGGCCCGGGCGTTGTCGAGGGTCGTTTCGACCTTGAAGCGGGAGGCCAGCGAGTCGAGCCGCTCCTGGTGCTTCGCCGTCGCCACGACCTGATCGCGCGACACGAGGCCGGCGTCGATCATCCCGCCGATCAGGCTCTCGCCGATCTTCCCGGCCCCCAGGACGGCGATCTTCTTGAGTCCCTTCTGCGGCTTCATGGGCCGCATAGTCTAGCACCACCCTCCGCATTCCCGATGGACGCGCCAGGGGTGGCCGTGTATATTGACGACATGCGGATGATCTCGCGCGTGCTCGCCGCCCTGGCGGTCCTGGCGTTCGTCACCGCCGGCGGACCGGCGCTCTACTGCGCCCAGGCCAGGACGCACGCCATGCCCTGCTGCAAGACATCGGCCCGCTGCGACCTCGGCATGAAGGCCGCCCCGTGCTGCGCCGTCGATCCGACGTCCGGCCTCCCCGGAACGATCGCGGTGACCGGCGCGGACGCGTCCAGAATCGGATCCGAGAAGGCGCCGCACTCCTTGTGCGCGACGCCGGCGGGCGCCGGCGCGGATTCCATCCTGCCGGCCCACGCCGCCCGTCTCTGGCATCCGCCGGCGAGCCAGGGTTCGGTCCCCATCTACCTGCGTCACCTCTCCATCCTCTGTTGATCGGCCGCTGACGCTTCCGTTTCCGCATCGCAGGACAGTCGTCCGCCAACGCTCCGAGGATCGAGGTGAACCGTGCGAATCCGTCTTGCCCTTCTGTTCCTGTCCGTGCCGGCCCTGGCGCTCGCCGCCGAGGATGCGGCTTCTCCCTGGATCACCGGCTATCACGGCTACGCTTTCCTGACCTCGAACCGCCAGGGGGGACCCTCGGGAGAGCAGGATTTCGATTCGGTCAACCACCTGATGCTGGTCACGTCGCGCTCCTGGGGCCGGCGCAGGCTCGATCTGGAGGGGACCTTCAGCGCCGAGCCGATGACCATCACCCCGGCCGGGGCCCCGCTCCTGTTCCAGAGGGGCGAGACCTGGCAGGACGTCCTCCTGGTGGACCGGCAGCACCCGCACGATCTGTTCGTGAAGCTCGGGGCCAGCCTGAGCGTCGACTTCTCCCCCACGAAGCGTGTCGAAATCGGCGCGGCCCCCGTGGG
>DATNEZ010000079.1:0-2499 GCA_035606645.1 Binatia bacterium | reverse complement strand
TGACCCGGCAGGTCCACACGTATCTACCGCGACTTCGTCGCTAGCCCCAGCCAGGCTCCCTGAACCCTGGGCCGTATCGGAGCTTTCCTAGGGCCCTGGGACGTACTCGACGTTGTCGGCGACGAACTGCGCCACGGCCTTCGCCTGGGCGCCCTGGACGATGCCCTTGGGCATCCGGCCGCCGAGCCCGTTCTCGATGGTCGTGAGGACGGTCGTATCGGTGGACTTGACCGTATCGGCGCTCTTGGTGGTGGCGCCGAATCGCTCGTCCAGGTCCGGCCCGATGACGCCTTCGGTGCCCGCGGCGGCCAGGGTGTGGCAGGCGCCGCAGTTGATCTGGAACAGCTCCAGCCCCTGCTCATCCGAGGCGGAGACCGCGCCCTCCGGCGACGCGTCGCTGGAGCCCTTGTCGGCGAGGGCCCAGAAGGGCAGCACGACGAGGCAGATGACCGCGAAGATGCCGAAGATCACGAAGGGCCGCTTGCTCATTCGACTGCCGCCGGGGGCTCGGATCCCCGCGGCGTCGAGATACTAGTCGGGCCACCGGCAACGTGGCCGGGCCGCCAGATCGTCCGGCCGAGCTCCGCGCCGAGGCTGTGAGGCTGGAGGAGGCACCGTCAACCTCAGCAATCCTCGACGCGGAACCCGCGCCGGCGACGCCTAGTGCACCAGCAGGTTGCTGAACACTCCTGCATGATCGGAGTCCCAGAAGCCGTTCACGGGCTGTCGCCCTGTGACGGATGAGCGCACCAGTCCCACCGCCTGCGGCGCGTTGGTGAGAATGTGATCGACGTGATGGTCGAAGTCGCTGACGCTGCCGCCCCCGTTCGCCGTGATGATGTCGGAGTCCAGGCAGCAGCTGAGCGGATTCTCGGTGCTGCGACTGCGGAATCCGTGGTTGAGGAACACGGAGTAGGCCAGCCGGTCGCCTCCCTGAACCGTGTTGTCGTCTGAGTTCAGGTCCCCGACCTGGATCACCGGCGCCGTGCCCGTGGCCGGACCGCCCGGCTGGACCAGCTCCCGCGCCTGATCTCTACGGATCGTCGGGTCTCCGAACGCCTCCAGGTGGGTGTTGACGAACCGGAACTTGTGGCTGTTTCGAACCGTCACGTCCGCCTGGGTCCAACCGCGCAGGACGTGGACGGTCAGGACGCCGGCGATCTTGGGTGCGTAGTGATGCTCGAAGTGGCCGGCCTTGACGTTCGTCGTCGTCACGCGGTCGGTGCGGGCGAGGATGACGTCGCGCATCGTCAGGCGATCGTTCTCCTCGCCGTCGCACTGGGCCGGGCAGGCGTCGCCGTCTCCCGCGACGCCGTTGTAGTCGGTCGGCGCCTCGAAGTCGAACTCCTTCTGGGAGATCACGACCCTGTAGCGCTGCTTGTCCTGGTTGAGCTGCGTGAGCAAATCCTTCAGGAAGTCGTACCTGACCGTCGACGCAGTGAAGTCGCAGCCGAAGGGTGAGTCCTCATCGGGCGTGCCGTCGCACGTGAAGGGCGCGGAGTCGTTGAGCGGGCCCTTCCTCCACAGCGCCACCTCCTGCAGCCCCACCAGGTCGGGAGCCTTGTTGAGGATCTCCTGAGCCAGCCCCTTGGCGCGGACCGGGAAGTTGTTGGTGTCCACGTCGCGGACGATCTGGCCGTTGGCGTCGACGAACTCGTTCGTGCTCGAGGCGTTGATCGCGGGACTCAGGTCGGCCCCCAGATACAGGTTGCGAGTCATGATCCTGACGTTGACGTTGTCGGCGGCTTGAGCGCCGACGGGCGACCCCAGCACGGCTACGACGATCCCGGTCAACAGCAGCGCGATGCCCAGCAGCCGGGCGCGCAATCCAAGGCTGGCGCCGACGGGCCGGACGAACACATCCTCACTCAAGATGTCCTCCCCTTTTCTTGTTCCCCCGGGTGAGCGCTCCGTCTGCCTTCGACCGGCGTCCGGGCGATCCCCCTGTCCACTGGCGCCCAGTTTAGTCGCCCGAGCGTCGGTGCGCCGCCGCGGCCAGCCGCCGCCCATACGGGCACATCCGCCGCAGGTCGCAATCCTCGCAGCGCGGGCGTGGCCGGCAGATCGCGCGGCCGTGGTGAATGAGGTTGATGTGGAGCTCGTAGGCGTCCTCGGGGTCGACCACTCGCAGGATCTCGTCGTGCGCCTGGTCGAAGGAAGCGCGGTCGTCGATCAGGCCCAGGCGTCCACCGACGCGGTGGACGTGCGTGTCCACTGGAATCTCGGGGCGGTCGAAGGAGAAGAGCAGGACGCAGGCGGCGGTCTTTCGCCCGACTCCGGGCAGCGAGGTCAGAAAGTCGATCGCCTCATCGCGCGGGGCTTCGCGCAACCACGAGAGGTCGATCGGATCGCCGCAGCCCTCGAGCGCGGCCTGGATTCGGGGGGCCTTGGTGACCGACAGCCCGCCCGGTCGGATCGCCTCGGCGACCTCGTTGACGGGTGCGTCGCGAACCTCCTCCCAGGTCTCGAACCGGTCACGCAGCCGGCCGTACGCGGTGT
>DATNEZ010000181.1:0-3921 GCA_035606645.1 Binatia bacterium | reverse complement strand
GTAGTGCGCGTCCTCGTCCGTCAGGAGATCGAAGAGGAGGCGGGATCGCTCCCGGTTGCGGCGGTACTGCGCGACGAGCCGCTTCCGATCGATAGGGCTTTCGGACTCCTGCCGGAGCGCCTGCTCCGGCGATGCAAGCCGCGGCATGGGGCCTCCTGGAGAAAGAGGCGGACCTCGAACTCTGTTCGTGTGCGATTGAAGAATATCACCGAACGAAACCTGAGGACAATCCGCGGATCCGCGATCGGCGCGGCTTCCGGCGACCTTCGCCTCTACGCGTCGGGCCGCAGCCTCAGGCCTCTCGGGACGACCAGGCGCCCCACGCCGGCGAACACCGCCTGGGCCAGGAGGGCGAGGATCGCGGCCGGGACCGCCCCCTCGAGGATCAGGTCCAGGTCGTCCAGGCGGATCCCGGTGAGGATCGGCTGCCCCAGTCCTCCCGCGCCGATCAGCGCCCCGAGCGTCGCGGTCCCCACGTTGATGACGGCGGAGGTCTGGATGCCGGCCACGATCGACGGCGAGGCGAGGGGCAGCTCGATCTTCAAGAGTCTCGCCCAAGACGACAGACCCAGCACGTCGGCCGACTCGAGCAGCGCCGCGGGGATTTCGGTCAGGCCGGTCACGGTGTTCCGGACGATGGGCAGGACGCTGTAGAGAAAGAGCGCGGCCACCGCCGGAAGCGTGCCGATGCCGAGCAGCGGAATCATGAGGACGAGGAGCGCCAGCGTGGGAATCGTCTGAACGACGCCGGCCACGGCCAGGATGGCCGCCCCTGTCTTCTTGCGCCGGGCGGCGGCGACGCCCAGGGGGACGGCGACGAGGACCGCGGCGCCCAGGGACACCGCCACGAGCGCGATGTGCTCGGCGACGTAGCGGCCGACGCGCGATGCCCTGCCCTCGCGTCCGGTCCCCCCTTCCATCCCGAGGGACGCGGCGAGGAAACCGGCCGCCACGACCGGCTCGGGAACACGGTCGAGCTTGGCGCGGGCGTTGAGACGCTGCATGTCCGGGGCGGTGATGCGTCCTTCGAGGACCGCGAGCGACGCCAGGGCGGACGGGGCGCGTTCCGGCAGGTCCAGTCGATAGAGGAGCACGGCGCGGTACGCGGGGAAAACCTCTTTGTCATCTGCGAGGACCCTCAGGCGGTAGTAGGGAATCTCGGCGTCGGTCGTGTACAGGTCGATGGCGTCGACGTCGCCGGCCGAAAGCGCCCGGTAGGCCAGATCGTGATCGAGGGACCTCACGTCGGCCTGCGGCAGCCCGTAGCGCTCCCGCAGCGTCGGCCAGCCGTCGCGCCGGTGCAGGAACTCCTCGCTGAAGGCGAGCCTCAGCGTGGGGAGGCCGCGCAGGTCGGAGATGCGCGTCACGCCCAGCCGCGCCGCGTCCGTCTCCTTCATGCCCAGCGCGTAACTGTCATCGAATCCGAGGACGCCGCTCATCCCCACGCCGCGCGCCGCGAGGGCCCGCCTCAGGGACTCGTCACCCGCGTCGGAGGCGATCCCGCGCAGGATGTCCTCGCGGATCGTCCCGGTGTACTCGGGGTACAGATCGATCTCCCCCGCCAGCAGCGCGTGCCAGAGAACCTGCGTACCTCCCAGCTGCGCCCGATGCCCGGCCCGCGTGCCGGTGCTGCGCAGCACCTGCGTGACGATCTCCCCGAGCACCACCGACTCGGTGAATTTCTTGGAGCCGACGCGCACCTCGGGGGCGGGGCCGCGGCAGGCGGCGCCCGACACCGCCAGGGCCGCGGCCGCGACCAGGACCGCCGCGTTGCGGCGCCGGCGCGTCATCGCGGCGCTCCGGGCACGCCGGCGTCCGGGGACGCTCCGGGCCGGCTCTGGGCGCGGACGAACCGCGTGACGAACTCCTCGGCGGGTCGCTCGACGAGATCCCTCAGGGTGCCCTGCTGGACGACGGCCCCCGCTCTCAGGAGGACCACCCGATCGGCGAAGAACTCCGCCTCCACGAGATCGTGCGTGACCAGCACGACCGTCTGTCCCAGCAGCCTGAAGATCTCCCGGAGGTCCGCCCGCAGTTCCGCGCGGATCATCGGGTCGAGCGCGCCGAGCGGCTCGTCGAGGAGGAGCAGCTCGGGCCCGAGCATGAGGGCGCGCATCAGGCTGACCCGCTGGCGCTGGCCTCCCGACAGCTGGGCCGGGAACCGGGTCATCCCGTCAGGCGGAAAGCGGGTCAGCTCGATCAGCTCGTCGAGCCGGCGCCCGATCCGTCCGGCATCCCAGCCGAAGTAGCGCGCCGCGAGCGTGACGTTCGCGGCCGCCGTCAGGTGCGGGAAGAGCCCGCCCTCCTGGATCACGTAGCCGATGCGACGACGCAGCGGGCCGAGCGTCCGAGGAGTCAGGGGCTGCCCCCACAGCAGCACCTCGCCCATGCTCGGCCGGGACAGGCCGGTCAGGAGACGCAGCAGGGTCGACTTGCCGGACCCGGTGGGACCGAGCAGGACGCTGACCTCCGGCCCCAGCGACAGCGTCGTGGCCTTCAGGGCCTCGACGCCGCCGTAGCGCTTCCCGGCACCGCGCAGCTCGATGGTGGGAGTCTCGACGCGCCGAGTCATCGGCCCCGGGACAACTCTTCGACTGCGCGCACGGCTGCAAGCGTGGACGGACGCGTACCCCGCGGCGTGGAATTCCTGCGCGTCAGATCTTGTGCTCTCCGCTCGATCTCCCTGTGCGCGACCGAGACCCGCTCATGGCTCCGCAGGAACGCGCCATCACGGCGACGGCTTCGGCCGAGCTCGGCCATCGCGCCAGTGACCCATCGCCGGCGACAATGCCCCAGGCCTCCAGACGGACACCTGTCCGGCTTCCTGACCCGGTCAAGAGTTCGTCCATGTGTCCGGTGCTCACACTTCGGCCCTCCGCAATGCGTCGCCAAGAATCGCCGTGTCAGTATATGCGCGCAATCGCTCCAGATAGCCATCCCTCACAGTCCACACATGAGCAAAAGGCACATCGATGGGAACGGCTCCTTTCCTCGTCTGTCCTTGGACGCGGCCGAGCGCGACGACCTCCTCGCCCGACGCAATATACTCTTCGGCGAGAAACCGCACATCAAAGGCGAAATAGAAATTGGCAAGAAAGCGCTCCAGCACGTCGTCCAGACCCTCAAAATGACCGGCACCGACCGGCATCCCTGCTGGCAAGTCATAGACGACGTGCGGCGACTGTAGCCCTCGCGTCGCTTGTCGATGTCCCGGAACGGTAGCTTCGTAAAACGCCCGGACACGCGCTTCATTCTCCGAAATGATCCTCGTATCCTCCCGAGCCCACGACTGACGGCGCCAACTTCATGCCTGCACACTTCCGATGCGCAGTTCGAGCTCGAGTGCTACTTGGGCGGTGTTTTCGGCATGTCCGAGGCATTGACGTAACTCGTGTCGGTCGGCCCCGTCCCGGTGATTTGCACCAGGACCGGTTCCTCCCCGGTTCGAGCGAAGTGGTTGCCGCCGCCAGGTTCCGAATACACGCTGCCGGGTGGAAGCCGCTTCAGCGCTCTTTCGTCGAATCGATCTCCGTAGCCGAACTGCCAGGTCCCCGACACGACCGTCGCCATTCGATCGTCTCGATGGGAATGGGCGGGGATCGTGGTGTTCGCCGGCACGGATAGGATGATTGTGTAGAACCCTGGTTTCGATGGATCTCCTTCGAGGACTTTCGTGCTGACGCCGGCGAGGAACGAACTGCCGATCTGTTCGGTGCCGGTTTGATGCGCTCGGACTTCATCGGGGGTCAGCCGTATCTCGGGAATGGTGGACCTCGGCGTGCGCGAGGCGCGCTGATCGCTTGGCGTGAGCGCCGCCGTTTCGACCGTCGATCCATTGAGGAATGAGACGAGCGCGTTCATCGTCGGCTCCGGGCTTTCCTCCATGACCCAGTGACCTGTGTTCGGCAACGTCACCGACCT
>DATNEZ010000141.1:0-6261 GCA_035606645.1 Binatia bacterium | reverse complement strand
CCGGAGACGACATCGGGCAGGCTGAAGTCCGGCGCCCGTGTGCCCAGCTCCAGCATGGTCGACAGCGTCCTCACCATGAACGGCCTCCTCAGGCAGAGAGCCACCATTCTACCCCGCCCTCGTGCCGGGAGCCCGTCCGAGTCTCGGACCGGGTCGACCGCTACTTGAAGGTTCGCGGGACCGTGACCACGACCTGCACGCGGCGCTCGAGGCCCGCCGCGTCCGTGATCACGTAGGTCAGGCGATAGAGGCGGCCGGTGCCGCCGGCGGCCCGCTCGGCGCGCAGGAGCACGTCGCGGTCGTCGCCGGGCTCGATCCCCCCGACGTCTCCGGACGTGCGGCCGTCGCCGCTCCCCGGCGCATCGTCCGGCTCGCTGCTCGTGGCGCTGTCCAGCCGGACCGCCACCGACGCGGAACACGCGTCGGACACGGTGAGATCGACGTGCACCGGGACCTGCCGGTGATCGGGCGGCCAGAGAACTCCCGGGGTTGCGACGGCCGCGGCCGCGGGGGGGCGCGTGTCGACGACGGTGACCCGGAATCCGGCCTCGTCCACCAGTCCCCCCGCTTCGCGCACGCGGTGGACCAGGTCGTGAGCGCCCGGGGGCAGAAGGACAGAAGCCCGCTCCCCCGTCGCGACCGGCTGCGCCGGGCCGGGGCCTCCGGTCAGGAGCCACAGGTGCTCGAGCGGCCCGCCGTCGGGATCGACCGATCCCGATCCGTCCAGGAGAACCTCGCTCCCCGATGGGGAGGCGCACTCGACGACCGCGTCGGCGGGCCGGGCGGCCACGGGCGGCCGCCCGAGCACCATGAACGGCTCGCCGTGCCAGAGAAAATCGCGCCGGTCGAGCACCTCGGGCGTGTGTCCGTCGGTGGCCGAAAGGGACAGGGTCACATCCAGCCCCGCGACGGGAGGGGCGCCGAGCGGCTCCAGGGGAATCGGATCCGGCAGCGCCGACCCCGAGTAGTCCGCCGTGATCCGGGCGATGTCCTGCTCTGCGAAGAGGCCGGCGCTCGAGGTCTCGATCGTCTCCACGCGCAGGCTGAAGCGGCGTGACGGATCGACGATGGCGCGGGCGCACATCGCCGCGGGCAGATCGAGACCCTGCAGCGGGAGGATGGGACCGAAAATCAGCCCCTCAGCGCCGCAGGGACCCGCCGCGATCTCGTAGTCCTGCACGCCGTCGTTGCACGCCAGGAGCAGGTCCTGATCGATCAGCGTCGGCCCCCCCACGGAGCCGTTCAGGTACGCCAGCCCCTCGCCGGGACGCTCTTCCAGCGGAAGCCCGCGGCCGCAATCGATGGAGTCGCCCGAGGCCCCCGAGCTGGCGGCCTCAAGGAGGACCTGGAAGCGCTCCTCCCGCGTCGCGAGGATCGCCCTTCCCCGAAGCGGCTGGCCGTCCGGATCGGACAGGCGCGCGCCGGCCGCCAGGACGGACACCGGATCGTCCGCGATCGCGGGCGCGAATCGCGCCGGGACCACCGCGTCGAGCGTCACCTCCGCCTGGCAGGCATCGCCAGCGCCGTCCTGGTTCTCGTCCTCCTGCCCGGGGTTCGCGACCGCCGGACAGTTGTCCTGGAACGGACCGAGCCCGTCTCCGTCCTCGTCCAGCGCGGGAAGGAGCAGGATACCGGCGGACGGGTTCGCGGCCTGGATGCCGGTGGAGACGGGCGGGACCGCGGAAGGGAGAAGACGGCCGTCGGCGGCCACGGCCAGCGTCGCGATGCTGTTCGATCCGCGCAGGACCACGTGGAGCCGGTGGCCGCCCGGGCCGAGAGCGAGCCCCGCGGGGGCATCGGCTCCGGCGCCGAGAGAGAGCGGCGACCCGGGGGCGAGGTGCGGCGATCCGGCGGCCGCGTCCTCGATCGCCGCCACGGCATCGATGCCGGGCAGGGACACGAACAGGCGATCCAGAATTTCGTCCACGGCGATCCCGAGCGTCCCGCCCGGCTGGGCCAGGTCGATCCTCGAGACGCCTAGCGGGCCCCCCGGTGCCGCGAGCACGAGGGCGACCGCCGCGTTCCCCGGCGGGGCCTGTCCCACGGCGAGGACCCACCGCGCTCCGGGCGTGCCGCCGGCGGCGCGAGGCAGGAAGGCGACGGGTCCCGGGCGATCGATCCCCGCCACGTCCGCCGGCCATCCCGGCACGGGCTCGAGGACGCCCGGCTCGCCGACCGCGAAGAGGGCGACCCTCCCCTCGTCGGGCAGCGCCACCGCCAGGAGCGACCCGTCGGGCGACAGGTCCATGCCGTCCGGGATCCCTCCAATCGGGACCGGCGGCCCCGGCAGAGCGGTCAGCCGCCCCGAGCGCGCCACGGCGAACGGGACCAGGACCCCTTCCCCCCCGCCGGGATCGTCCGGCTCCCGTCCCGCGACGTAGAGGGTCTCCCCCGCCGGGTCGATCGAAAGCCCGAGCGCCGCATCGAGCGGCACGGCGTAGGGGGAGCCGATCCCGGGCGAGAGGATTCCCGAGCCCGCGAGATCGAGGACCGTCAGCGAGCGCGACAGCGGGTTGAGCGCCACCAGATGCGCGCCGCGCCGGGCGAAGGCGAGCCCGGGGGCGGCCGAAGGGGGCGGGTCGTTCTGCATCCCCGATCCGAGGGTCAGGTACGGGGATCCCGGCAGCGGCAGGAGCGTGCCGGTCGTCTTGGTCTCGAAACCGGCGGCCCGGTTCTGCGGCGACAGGCCGTTGAGGTACAGGAAGCCCTCCTGCTGGAATCCCTTCTGGCAGGCGTCCCCGCCGCCCCCCTGATCCTCGTCCGCCTGGTCCGGGTTGTAGAGCGAGATGCAGTTGTCGCAGGCGTTGCCGACCCCGTCGAAGTCCACGTCCTCCTGCTGCGGGTTGGCGGCCCTCGGGCAGTTGTCGATATTGGCGCAGCTCTCGTCCCTATCCACGTCGTTGATCGGATCGCCGGGGCAGGGATCGCAGATGTCCGCGAGGAGATCGAGGTCGGCGTCCGTCTCCAGCGGATCGAAATCGAGAGGGCAGGTGTCCGCGCTCCCGACGAGCCCGTCGCCGTCGGGATCGGGGTCGCAGGCGTTGCCTCTGCCGTCGCCGTCGGCATCGGCCTGTCCGGGGTTCGCGAGCCCCGGGCAGGTGTCGCACGCGTCCCCCGCCCCGTCGGTGTCGGCGTCCGCCTGAGCCGGGTTCGCGACCCCCGGGCAGTTGTCGATGTAGGCGTCGATGCCGTCGCCGTCCTCGTCCCCCGAGGGGACGAAGACGATGCCGCCGAGCGGCCGGCCCGCCACCGCCCCGGTCTTCTCCTGCGGGCCGGCCGGCTCGAGCGCGCCGTCCGGACCGATGCGGAAGACCGAGACCCCGTTCGTCCCTTCGTTCGCCGCGAACAGGAAACGCCCCAGGGGATCGAACGCCATGCCGACCGGGACGCGCGCGAGCGGGGCGTTCGCGAACGGCGTGCCGGGCATCTCCGTCATGGCGCCCGACACGTCCAGGCGGAGGCCGCCGATGGAATTGTCCCCCTGGTTCGAGACGTACACGTACCGGTCCCCCGGCGACACGACGACCCCGTTCGAGTTCAAGCCGCCGCCGCTCTTCGGCGAGCGCACGAGCGGCCGCGCGCGGCCGTCCGGATCGACCGCGAACGCCCCGACGATTCCGGGGCCGTTCGACGAGCTGGCCAGGTAGACCTTGTCGCCGAGGCTGTTCCACGCCAGGCCGGCCCCGTTCCCGCCGAAGTTCCCGATCAGCGAGCCTCCGAGCAGGGGGAACGGCTCGTGAAAATCGATCGCCCGCGCCCCGCCGAAGTCCGGGAGGGAGATCTCGACGAACTGCCCGTGGGCCGGGATCGCCATGCCGCTCACCCGTCCCGGGATCGCGGCAGGAGAGTGGGGGATCTGGATCAGGTTGAGGTTGAAGGGCTGGATCACCAGGAAGGAGATCCGTCCCTGCTGGCCGACGGCGAGATAGAGCCCGCTCGGATGGACCGCCACCGCGGTCGGGAAGCTCCCCCCCGTTTCCCTCGGGAAACCCGGGGCCCTGACGGGCGTCCCGTCGGGATCCAGGCGGAAGGCGGTGACGTTGTGGCTCCCCTCGTTGGTCGCGAACAGGGCGGGGGGCGCGAGACGCGCGAGGGCCAGGCGCGGCGGCGCGAAGAAGGTCGAGCCGGCCGGCCCGCTCCCTCCCGTCAGGAACGGAGAGCCGCGGAGCCGCCTCAGCCTTCCGAGCGTGTCCACGTCCCAGGCGGCAAGGGAGTTCTCCGGCGCGTTCGTCAGCACGTACAGCCTGCCGATCCGGACGAACGGCCGGGCGCACGCGTCCCCTTCGCGGCCGCCGTCCGCGTCCTCCTGTCCAGGGTTCGGCGTGGCCGGGCAGTTGTCGCAGGCGTCCCCCCGGCCGTCGCCGTCGCCGTCCGCCTGCCCCGGGTCCATGGTGCCGGGACAGAGGTCAGAGGAATCTTCGATCCCGTCGCCGTCCCGGTCGCCGTCGCAGGCGTCCCCGAGACCGTCCCCGTCCTGGTCGCGCTGCCCCGGATTCGCGATCGCGGGGCAGTCGTCGCAGGCGTCCCCGGGGCCGTCCCGGTCGCCGTCCGCCTGCGAGGGATTGGCGACACCCGGGCAGTTGTCCGGGATCGCCTCGACGCCGTCGAGGTCCTGGTCCCCCGCCGGCGCGAAGACCAGCCCGGCCAGGGGGAGACCTGCGACGGTCGTGCGCACGCTCTCGGCGGCCACCGCGAGCCGCCCGTCCGCATCGGGATGAAAGACCGAGATCGTCCCGGAGAGGGCGTTCACCACGTAGAGGAACCGGCCGAGCGGATCGGACGCCATGCCGGTCGGCGCCAGTCCCAGAGGCGCGTTCCGGAACGGCGAGCCGGGCGCCGGGACCGGCCGGCCGTCGGCCGCCAGGACCAGGCTCGCAATCCGGTTCTCGTTCACCAGGGTGGCGGCGAGCAGGCGGCCGTCCGGCAGCAGGTGGAGGATATTGGCGCTCCCCCCCGGACCGGTGAACGGCGAGCCGGGCGCCGGGAGGAGTCCCCCGTCTTCACCCAGAGCGTAGAGGCTCAGCCTGAATCCGGCTGCATCGGCGTCCGCGACATAGGCCGTGGCCCCGCCTCGACCGAGGACGATCCCTTCGGCGGTCCCCGCGTCCGTGGCGAACGGGGAGCCGGGAACCGGCGTGAGCCGCCCGTCGTCGCCGATCCTCAGGACCGCGATCCGGCCCAGGGCCGGGAGCGCGGCCAGGAGCATGCGGCCGTCCGGCGTGACCGCCATGCCGTTGGGGGCCGATTCGACGTCGAACGGGGGATCGAGCCTGCTGAGGACTCCGTCCCCGTCCACCGCGAACGGGACGATGGTGCGGCTCTGCGAATGCCCGACGTACAGGAGCCGGCCGTCGGGCGTGAGGGCCACCCCCTCGGGGCGCCGCCCCCCGGATTCGAACGGCGACCCGGGCACCGGCTGCAGCGTCCCATCCTCGCCGATGGCGAACACCGCGACGTCGTCGCTCCCCCAGTCGGCGACGAACAGCCGCCCGCCGGCCGCGCTGATCCCGATGCGCGGCGCGGCGAGGAACACCCCCCCGGAGGGGCCCGTCCCTCCCGTGCTCCATGGGGAGCCAGGCAGGACCGAGAGCGAGCCGTCGGCGAACGCCGCCAGCCCGGAGACTACGTTCCCCGCTCCCGGCACGTTGCGGTCCGAGGTGCCTTCATTGATATAGACGTAGCCGATCAACCCCGGCGCCACCAGGGGGGATCGCCGGCCGCGGGGCAGCGCTCCGCCGACGGCCGCCGCCACGAGCAGGACGGCCGCCGTCCACGAGACGACCCGGATGCGCGGCGACATCCCCCTTCTCATACGACCGGCGGGTGGCCCGGGTCAAGGACTCTTCTGCGGATTCTGCCGTGCGATATCAATATCGCACGACACCAATCAGGCACAGCACACTCCAGGTTGTCGCTAGACTCGCGATTACACCAAGGCCAATGGCGTCAATCCTTGCACGGACTGTGGCCTCTTTCCACGACGCAAAAGTGATGGCCTGGGCCGATGCCAGGAGGTCCAGGAAGAGCGTGACTGCATAGATGCACGTGTAGGCATCCCACGCGGGACGCCAGAGGATGAGCACGATGCCGTAAATCACACCCAGCACGCCAAGCCATCTTGACCACGTCCTGATGACGTGAAGCCGGTGAGATCTCCTGTTGATTTCCTCAATCCTCAGCGCAACATCAGGATCGAGCTTGTCCTCTCGCTTTGCCATCGACATCGGCGGCTCCACTTGACGGTCAGTCCGAACGCGACTG
>DATNEZ010000151.1:0-2996 GCA_035606645.1 Binatia bacterium | reverse complement strand
TCGGCGTCGCGCTGAAGAACCAGGACCGCCTGGACGAGGCGGTCCGGGAGCTGGAGCAGGCGGTCCGCCTCAACCCGTCGTACGCGCGGGCGCACACCCGGCTCGGAGAGATCTTCGCGGGGCGCGGCGACGCGGCGCGGGCCCGGCAGGAGTTCCAGCTCGCCGTCGCCGCCGACCCGGGGGATCGGGCGGCCCAGGCCGGCCTGTCCCGCCTGGGCGGCTGACCCCCGTGTGATACGATTTTTCCCGCCATGGAATCACGCACGCCCGAAATCGGCGCGGAAGCGCCCCCGGAGCGGACCGCGCCCGGAGAGCGATCCGCGGAATACCGCTCCTTCTGGAGGAAGCTCGACACCGCGCTGAGCGCCGTCGAGGGCGGGCACGATCTGACCGCCGCGCTCGACGAGATGCTGCGCACCCTGCTGAAGGACTTTCCGCGGGAGCTCGGCTTCGTCGCGGGCCGCCTGTACGAGAAGGTGGACGACAGCCGCTACGTTCTCAGGCGGTGGTACGGCGACAACCCGCCCGACAAGCTGGGCTACGCCGTGCCGATCTCCTACAGCGCGGTCCAGGAGCTCCTGGAGCGCGGCATCATCGTCATGAAGGAATCCGACCCCGGCTTCGACCACACCATCGAGGACCCGCTCGGGGTGACCGTGTTCGCGGCGATGACCGTCGGCCGGGACAACCAGTACCTCCTGTCGTTCAGCATCGAGGGGGACTTCAACCGCGAGAGGGCCCTGTACCTGCTCTCCGCCGTGCAGCACGTCATCGGGCAGAAGATCCGCCAGCAGCGCTTCTACAACGTCATGGAGGAGGCGCGGCAGATCCAGCTGTCGCTCCTGCCGAAGGGGCCCCCCTCGTTCCTGAGCTACGACGTCCACGGCCGCTCGGTGCCGGCCGAGGCGATCGGCGGCGACCTGTACGACTTCGTCCAGTATTCCGACCGGATCCTCGCCATTTCCGTGACCGACGCCTCGGGTCACGGCCTACCCGCCGCCCTGCAGGCGCGCGACGTGATCACCGGCCTGCGCATGGGGATGTCGGAGCACCTGAAGATCGTCAGCACCATCGAACGGCTGAACAAGGTGATCAACCGCTCGACCCTCGTCACCCGGTTCGCCTCGCTGTTCTATGGTGAGCTCGAGCGCAACGGCAACTTCATCTACTGCAACGCCGGCCACCCGCCCGCGCTCTACTTCCACGACGGCGCGTTCCAGGAGCTGGACCAGGGGGGGATGGTCCTCGGTCCCGATCCCGACGCGCGCTACGAGCGCGGCTACGTGAGGCTCCTCCCGTCCGACATCATCGTGATCTACTCCGACGGCATCACGGAGGCCCCGAGCCCCGACGACGAGGACTTCGGGGTGTCCCGCCTCCAGGGGATCATCGCGGACAACCGGAGCCTCCCGGCCCGGGCCCTCACGGATTTGATCTTCCAGAAGGTCGAGGCGTTCACCCGCCGCTCGCGCCCGCGGGACGATCAGACCGTGGTAGTCGTCCGGCACCCAGCCTGAGCGTGCCGCCCGCGTCGACCTACGCCGGGTATTCCTTCTGGCTCGAGACGTGCGGGGATGATCTCACGCCGCGTCCTGCGCTCGACGGGTCGATCGACGTCGACGTGGCGATCCTGGGGGCCGGGTACACCGGCCTGTGGACCGCGTACTATCTCTTGAAGCGCGATCCCTCCCTCAAGGTCGCGATCGTCGAGCGAAAGATTGCCGGGTTCGGCGCCTCGGGCCGGAACGGCGGCTGGTGCTCGAGCAAGCTGAACGTCAGCCTCGACGCGGTGGCCCGGATGTATGGGCGCGATCGGGCCCGGGCGCTGCAGGGCGCCCTCTATGACACGGTCGACGAGATCGGGCGCGTCTGCGCCTCCGAGCGGATCGACGCGGAGTTCGCGCGGGTCGGCGCCCTGTTCGTGGCGCGCTTCCCCTACCAGGCCGGCATGATGCGCGAGTACGCGGAGATGTTCGAGCGCTTCGGCTTCGGCGACCGCCAGGGCCTCTTGAGCAGGGAGGAGACCGACCGGAGAGTGCGCGTGCGGGGGTCGCTCGGCGCGTGGCACTGCCCGCAGTACGCCCGGCTGCATCCGGCGCGGCTGGTGCGGGGCCTGGCGCGCACCGTCGAGCGGCTGGGCGGCCGGATCTGCGAGGAGACCGAGGTGACCGGCGTCCGTCCCGGCGGCGGCGGGGCGCGGCCCGTGCTGAGCACCGGACGCGGCGACGTGCGCGCCCGGACGGTGGTCCTGGCGGGCGAGGCCTACCTGACGCGCCTCCGTCCTTGCCGGCGCAGCGTCCTGCCGGCCTATTCCCTGATCGTCCTGACCGAGCCCCTGAGCGACGCGCAGTGGGCCGAGATCGGCTGGCAGGGGCGCGAATGCCTGGCGTCGTTCCGGATCTCGATCGACTACCTGGCGCGCACCGCGGACGGGCGCATCCTGTTCGGGGGCCGGGGCGCCCCGTACCGTTTCGGCTCGGCGATCGAGGACTCCTTCGACCGGGACGCGGAGATCCACGAGATGCTCCGCGGGTTCGCGCGCGACTGGTTCCCCTGCCTGGGGACCACGCGCTTCACGCACGCCTGGGGAGGGCCGCTTGGCATGCCCCGCGACTGGATGCCGAACGTTCTCCACGATCAGAAGACCGGCATCGCCTCGGCGCGCGGCTACACCGGGCACGGCGTGTCCGCCTCGAACCTGGCCGGACGGACGCTGGCCGATCTCCTGGCCGGGCGGCAATCCGCCCTGACCGAGCTGCCGATCGCCGGGCACCGGTCCCCCCCGTGGGAGCCCGAGCCGCTGCGCTGGCTCGGCGTCCGGTACGTCCAGCGGGCCATGGCCCGCCTCGACGAGGCCGGCGAGAGGACGGGGCGCACGCCGACGGGCCGGACGCTGGCCGAGCGGCTCAGCCGGCACTAGAACGCCTGGCCGATCGAGAAGAACAGCTCCCCCTGCGGCTCGCCCGGCTCGCGGTCGAGGATGGCGCCGTACTCCA
>DATNEZ010000132.1:0-7539 GCA_035606645.1 Binatia bacterium | reverse complement strand
CCGGTCATGTCGGTCTTGAGGACGCCGTCCGGGTTGGGGATCTCGGTGATCACGCGCACGGCGCGCTCCGGCGAGCCGGAGAGCGCGACCTGCGTCGAGGACTGTCCCGCGCCGACCACCGTCGCCGTGCTCGATTCGGCGGCGTTGCTGGCGGCGACCGGGGCGATGGCGGTGACCTGCCCGTGGAAGGTGACGTCGTGGAAGGCCCACGGGACGACCTTCACCTCCGCCCCCACGCTGACGGCCCCCGCGTCCTGCTCGGGGACCTCGACCTCGGCGCGGATGGTGCGCGAGTCCTCGATCTGCACCACCAGGTCCCGCTGTCCGGGCTTCAGGTAGGTCCCGGCCATCTCCTCGATGCGCGGCGTGACCACCCAGCCGGCCATCGGGCTCTTCAAGGTCGTGCGCTGCACGTCGGTCTTGTAGTTGTCCACCAGCGCCTGGAGGCTGCGGATCTCCGCCTGGACCGCCTTGACCTGCTCCGGGCGCGCGCCGCTCGTGACGACTTTCAGGTTCGCCTTCGCCTCTTCGAGCATCGCCTTGTCGACGTCGCGCTGCCTCAGGGCGTTCTCGTATTCCTGCTCGGACACCAGCTTCTGCTCGAACAGCTGGGCGAAGCGATCGGCGCGCGGCCCGCTCCACGCGATGCTGGTCTCGGCGGTGCGCACGTCGGCCCTGGCCCGCTCGATCTCCTCGCGCCGGGCGCCGGCCTTCAGGAGCTGCAGGTCCGCCTTGGCCTCGTCGAGCTTGGCCTGGGCCGCCTTCAGGTTCTTCTGGTGCGTGCGTCCCGACAGCGTGGCGAGCGCCTGGTCCTTCTGGACCCACTGGCCTTCCTTCACCAGGATCTTGTCCACCAGACCTTCGACCTCGGAGCGGACCTCGACCCTGCTCGCCGGCAGGAAGCGGAACGGGCCGCCGGTCTGGTACGGGTAGGGAAGGAGCAGGCCCCACACGATGACGGCGGCGATCCCCACGCGGATCGTCCAGGTGAGCGGGGTTCGCCACCAGGCGCGGGTCTTTCGCGGCGTGCCGCCCCGTGGATCGCGTGCCGTCCGCCCCTTCGCGTCCGCCGGCGCGGGCGGCACGGACGGCGCCGGGCGGGGTCCTGTGGCTGTCTGGGCCATGCTCACTGTCCTCCTTGCTGTCCCCTGAAAAGCAAAAGCCTCTCCGACTCTTCCGCAACCGGAGAGGCCAGCCCGTCAGGGAACGGGCCCGGCCGCCGCGAGGCGGCCGGGCCCTTCGTCTCTTTGCCGGCGATCAGGGTGCGATGTCCCCGGTGATGGCCAGGTAGTCCTGGAACGTTGCGTCACCGTCCGTATCGATGGCGATCAGTTTCGGATTGAGGAAGTTCACGAACCCGTCCAGCGTGAGCCCGTTGGCGCACAGCGGCGGGGTGAACGTGTCGACCTTGTGCCCGAGGACGTCGACGACGCTGTTGTTGGCGGCCGTCCCCGTGATGACGTCATCCGACGTGGCGGTCGGCGCGCTGCAGATGATCCCGGCCCTTCGGTTGAGGACATCCACGCTGATGAAATGCGCCGTGAGTCCAGGCTTGCCGTCGGCACAGGTCTCGAACTGCATGCTGGTCGTGAGGTTGAGGTCGATGCAGGCGCCGAAGGCGTTGCAGTCTCCGGTGGCCGTCGCCGACGGGCCGAAGCAGTTCGGCGTGGACTCCAGCGTGCCGTCCAGGCCGTTGTGGTTCCGGTCGACCACCATCGCCACGACCAGGTCGTTGACGCGGAGCTTGGTCTCCACGGCGGGCGTCGCGGGGACGTCCTGGATGAACAGGCGCGGCGGGATCTCGGTCTTGATGCAGAACAGGAGCGGCTGGCTCTCGGACAGCCCGATGTTCAGGTGCAGGAGCTGCGCGGTGGTGCAGGCGAGGACTTCGGTCGCTCCGAGCCCGCCCCCGACCGTGATCGGGATGGTCAGGCAGTTCTGGCCCTTGACCCCCCAGCAGGTCCCCTGCTCGGTGGCCTGGTCGCCGGTCGTGAGCGGCGACACCGCGCCGGGCAGGGCCTCGCAGTCGTGGCCCCGGATGGCGTGGCAGGCGCCCTGCAGGAAGGCGGTGGCGCCCGTCGTCGACCCGGCCAGATCCTCGCAGTTGGTCGGCAGCAGGTTGCCGATCGTCTTCCCCGAGGGCTGGCAGCCGGTGTTCAGCTTGGCCGACGTCGTCATGCTGGCGAGCAGCTGGTTGACCGTGTCGTCCGCGACCGCGACGAACGTGTTCCCCGCCCCGGCCACCGGCGGCGCGGGAGGCGGAGCCGGCGTGAGGACCGCCCCCGGCGTCTCGGGCTGGCCGGGATCCGGGCTCAAGGTGGCGAACTGTCCCTTCAGCCTGCCGCTCAGGCCGTTCGCATTGATCTCGACGTCCACCAGGTCGCCGCGCAGCGACTGGCCGAACGCTTCGACGGCCTGGGGATTGACCTTCATCTCGCGGAACTCGATCGGGTCCGGCTCGTTCGCGCCGATCTCGGTGGTGAAGTCCGGGCTGAACGAGAAGCTGACGAGGACCGGGTCGAAGCTGGTGCCGAAGATCGTGTTGCTGATGGCGATCAGGCCGTCCAGGATCCAGTTGCACACCGACGCCAGGCAGTTGACCTCGGCCGTGACCTGACCGCCGGTCGAGAAGGTGGCCACGACGCACTTGGGCGTAGCGCCGGGGCAGTCGCTCGGCGCCGAGCACAGGATGCTCGAGTCCGCCTCGCAGTGGCCGGATGTCGGCGGGGTCGGCGCGGAGGTCCCTTCCAGCTGCCCCTCCGTGATGTCGAACTTCACCCCCATGTTCGTCACCGACATCGTGAACGTGGTGTCGACGATCGTCTCCGCCAGGCAGACACCCGGCGAGCAGATGTCCGTGAAGGGGACGCAGACCTTGGCGGTGGTCTTGCACGAGCCGCCGGAGTGCAGCGTCACCGACATCGGCGGCAGGTTGATGGCGACCTTGATCTTGTTGTCCTCGAAGGTCACCGGGCAGGAGATCGCCAGCGGGTCGATGGAGATGCTCTGCACGCGGGTCGTGACGGTCGGGTTGCAGGAGCAGCCGCCGCTGACTTCGCGCGTGTCGACCACCTTGCCGTTCGGAATCTGCGTGTGCATGGCGTCCACGAAGACGGTCGCGGCCGTCTCGCAGCTCTTGGTGACGATCGTCTGGACCGCCGCCGGAGAGAGCCCGACGACGAAGGCGTTCGGGATGTCGACGCTGCCCGACTCGGTGATCAGGCCGTTCACGATCAGGTCGCGCACCTGGTCGCCCAGGTCGGGGCGGAACCCGTGGGCCGCGACCGAGCCGACGCCCGGGGCCGCGACGTCGCCCGTGGCGAAGATCAGCGACTTGAAGGCGCGGTTCCCCTGCACGTCGGTCGCATCGGCCACCAGGCGGTTCGAGCCGGCGTCGAAGGTGCCGAGGGCCACGTCCCCGGTCGCCAGGTCCTGGGCGATGTTCGTCTGGCCGAGGGCCGTGTTGATCCCCAGCTTGTACGTGTCGCCCGAGTCCTCGCCGTCGCCGGGAGTGAAGACGTAGCCCGAGGTCGGCAGATCCAGCCCGTTGACGCTGGCGGTTGCGATCTTCAGCCCGTGGCAGATCTCCCCCTGGACCGGGGTCGGCACCGCCGACGTGACCTCGAGGGGCGTCGGGCTCGTGATGTTGATGCTGAACGACATCGAAGTCCCCTTGTCGCGCAGGTCATCGACCACGCAGACGGCAGCCGGGCGGTCGGGATACGAGCCCGGCCGCTTGTCGCCGTCCACCACCATCACATGGCCGCCGCAGGGGAGGCCCGTGAGGTTCAACGACACGGTGTTGGAGCTCAGGACGTCCACCGCGCCGCTGCGCACGACCAGGTCCGAGACGTGGACCGTTTCTCCGTGGATCGTGATGTCGCCGCTGTACGGTCCGCCGGGGAAGGCGGTCGCCGGGTTGAGGCCCAGCGCGGTCACGATGTTGACCCCGTCCACCTTGATCAGGAGGTTCACCGGATTGACCAGCGGGATGGCGGCCAGGACGTGCGTCGTGTCCCCGGCCCCCTCCGTCACCACCGTGCCGGACGGCTCGGTGACGTCGAGATACGGGATGTTGGAGCAAAACGCCTGCGCCTTGTTCTGTCCGTCCTGGACCGTGACGCGCAGGAGAGGGATCGGGGCGAACACCTGGTGCGTGGTCCCCTTGCCGCTCGTCTTGCTCACCGCCTTGAAGTCGACGGCGTCCCGGCGGCTCGCCAGCTGGGCCATGTCCCCGTTCTGGACCGGAAGAATCTTCAGGACGTTGCCGTTCACGTCGAGCGCCAGCAGCTCGGCGGTGACCACCGCGGCCGGCCCGCCGCCGGACACGTTGAAGGTGATCTTGTTCTGCTGCTTGCCGCCGCAGTCGTTCCCCTTTTCCCCGGTCGTGTACGGCAGGGCGCAGGAGACCGACAGGTTGGCGGAGCTGCAGCTCGCGTCGAGCGCGTCGGCGAAGCCGTCGCAGTCGTTGTCGAGGCCGTCCGTGCAGGTGGACCCCGTCGGGCCCTCGACGCTCGCGAGGCCCGCGATGGCGCTGCAGACGGTCGCCGTCTTGTCCGGGCTGCAGACCATGGTGCCGCTGGTCTGGCAGACACCCACTCCGGCCGTGCAGGAGTCGCCCAGGTCGGTGAAGCTCTCGTCCACATCGCCGTCGCCGTCGTTGTCGAGGCCGTCGCACTTCTCGGCCTGCTGGCACCCGGAGTCGGCGAGGTCGGTGAGGCCGTCGCAGTCGTCGTCGATGCCGTTCGTGCACCGGCCGGTCCCCGGGGTGTTCTCGAACTTGGGGGCTCCCGGCGTGGCGGTGCAGGTCGTCCCGGTGTGGGTCTCGTTGCAGATGACCACGCCGGAGTTCTCGCAGGCGCCGGTGCCGACGTTGCACGCCGTCCCCAGCCCGAAGCCGTCGTCCACGCCGTTGGCGTTGTCGTCGTCGAATCCGTTGCAGATCTCGGCGGTCTGGCAGCCCGGCTCCTGGTGGTCGGTCAGGAGGTCGCAGTCGTTGTCGAGGCCGTCGAAGCAGCTCGCGGCCCCCGCCGGGCCCTCGGTCGACTGGAGGTTCTGCCCCTCCGGGCCGAGCTTGCAGAAGGTGGCCAGGTGGTTGTCCGTGCAGGTCTTGACGCCGACCGTCAGGCAGCACCCGCCGGCATCGCCGAACGAGCACCCGTCGGGATCCCCGATCCAGCACGGGTCGCCGACGTCAAAGTTGTCGTCGGGGGTGCCGTCGCAGTCCTGGTCGATACCGTCGCACAGCTCGGTCGCGGTCGGATGGATGGAGGCGGAGGTATCATCGCAGTCGGCCAGGGCGTGGGGGCAGTCGCTGCTGGCCGGCAATCCCCATCCGTCCCCGTCATTGTCGGTGCAGTCGGCGAAGGCCGGCGTCACGCCGCCCAGCGCCAGGAGAAGCATCAAACAGGCGAAAACGGTACAGAGCCCGAACGCCCGACAGACCCTCAAGCCCCTGACGTCACTCATCTTTGCTGTCTCCTGGCATGAACATGGGTGCGTGGATGGGAGGTGTGCTTAGGAATAGTTCCGCCTAGCCTGCACAATGGTATTGCCCGCGCCGAACGTCTCAAACGTGTCCCAGCCGGTCATTGACAATGGGTGTCATCAGGAAGGGTGTCCACGCCCTGGACTTCCCCCAGCGCCTGCGTGGACCTCTCTCGCCTGCACCAACCCCCTGGCCGCAAAATCCCCGTCCGTACTGAACAATCGAAGGGTGATTTGTGCTCGGACTAATACGCCAAACGTCCTTTAGTGTCAAGCGGTTTCTAGGCGATCTGCAGGCGCAGTTCACCGTATGGACGGAAGCCGTCCTCGAGTCGTGGCGGGAGGAATTTCGGGGCTATTTCCCGGCCGGCCAGCCCCAGCCCAGGATCAACCCGGCGTGCGAGCCGCCGGCCTCGGTGTCCGTCCCGTTCAACGTCACCTGGCCGCGCGAGACGCGAGCGGCCAGGCCGATGTTGAAGCGCGCGCCGAGCCTCCAGAAGATGCCGCCTCCGATCCAGCCGCCGACAGTCGAGTCGTCCACCTTGGTGCTGCCGGCTTCTCTCTGGACCGCGAGCTTGGCGATGCCACCGCCGATGTAAGGTCTCGCGGAGCCCGCTTCCCAGATCTTGCGCACGCCGAAGGCCAGCTCCGACGACTGGTCCTTGACCTCGACACCGATGATGTCGGCGGCGGCGCTCGACGCGAGGATGTCGGTGGCGAACGCGATCGGCCAGTTGCTGGGGCCCCAGGTCACCTCGGCGCCCGCCTCCCCCTGGGAGTCGTTCGGGTCCCAGTCCTTGTCGAGCTTCTTCCCGCCGATGATGAAGTTCACGTTCCCCTTCGAGTCCGCGTGGGTGATCGTCGGGCCGAGGAGACCCGCGACGAGGAACAACAGGGCCAACGCCGGCGCCATGCGCAGGATCGCTCGTCTCATCGAATTCGTCCTCCAGGATTGCGGCCAGGTGATCGGGTGCGGTCGCGCCGCTCCCATGATCCGAAGACCCGCACGTTCTACCACGGCGCTGAGGGATCGGCAAGGAGGATCGGGAGGAGAGTCCATGAAGTATGATGCGCGGCGGTGATCACGCACCCGTCGCGTTCCGCACGCCTGCTCCTGGCTTCGCTGATCGTTTTCATCGGCGGCGGCGCCGCCGTCTTCGCCCAGGAGGACATCGACCTGCGCCTGTTCCGCCCGCAGATCGATCTGTCCGGCGAGACCTTCCAGGACAAGCCGTTCGACGATCAGCCCGGAGAGGAGTACGGATCGGACGCGCTGTCGTTCGCGGCCAACATCCCGCTCGGCAAGCTGCACGTGCGCTGGGACAAGAAGTACCGCGCCTCGCAGTTCTTCGCCCACGTCGTGGGGTCGCGCTCGTCGCCGAACATCTCGTTCCTGACCGGCGAGCAGCGCCAGCTGTACAGCGGCGTCCTGGCGGCGAGCGGCGTCTGGCTGAGCAAGAACAGCAACCTGTACGTCGCGTCGGCGGGGGGCTCCTTCGCCGAGGACGACCGCACCATCCACGACCTCGAGGTGCGCCCCTACGCCCTGTTCCTGGGGACGCACAAGGTCCGCGAGTGGATCACGCTGGTGTACGGCGGCGCGGCGACGTACCAGCTCGGCAAGGGGCTGGCGCTCCCGGTCCTCGGGATGGTCTGGTGGATCAACCCGAAGTGGACCGTGATCGGGACGCTGCCGTTCTCGGTCAGCGCCGGCTACCGGATCAACGACGACCTGGCGCTGCGGCTGGCCCTCGGGTTCGCCGGCAACCGCTACCGCTTCGCCAACGACGGGGAGTTCGCCGGGCAGCCGGAGATCGTCTACCTGAGCACCCTGCAGAGCCGGCTGACCGCCGAGCTGGAATGGAAGGCGGGGGACGCCGTGTCGCTCTATGCCCAGGGGGGAACCACCCAGACCCTCCAGTTCGCCTTCTCGGGCGACCAGGACATAAGCGGCGACAAGTTCGTCGACGACAGCACCGTGGCGACCGGCTACCTCAAGGTCGGGGCGCGCTTCACCTTCGGCAAGAGCATCCTCGACGACTGGAAGAAGTA
>DATNEZ010000134.1:0-2165 GCA_035606645.1 Binatia bacterium | reverse complement strand
TGGCTCGAGCAGGCTAAGAAGGCGACGCGCTACTAGCCGCGCCACTTCCCCTACCTGAACCTGTACCGGGCGTACCTGAAGCTCGGGGAGCTCGACCGGGCGCAGCGCGAGCTGCAGCAGGCGCTGTTCATCCAGCAGACGCTCGAGCGGCAGGCCGGGACGGTGGAGGACGACTCCGCGCCCGGCAGCGTCAACTGACGGCGCCGGCGCCGCGGCGGCGCGTTACGGGAAGACGCCCATCTCCACGTAGCTGCGCGCCACCTTGGTGATCGCCACCGCGAAGGCGGCGGTCCGCAGGTCGCCGAGGCGCGGGTCGGCCAGGAGCGCCTCGCGGATCTCGCGGTAGGCGTTCTGCATCGATCCTTCAAGACCCGAGTTCACCAGGTCGACCTCGTCCGCACCGCGCAGGAGCTCCTGCCGGCGCTTCTCGGGGACCGACTTGCCGGTGACCTGCTCGATCGTCTGCACCAGCCGGTCGCGGTAGATCTCGTCGAGGCGCTTCTCCATCCGCCCGTAGCGGATGTGCGACAGGTTCTTGGTCCACTCGAAGTACGAGACGGTGACGCCCCCCGCGTTCAGGTAGATGTCGGGGATGATCATGATGCCGCGCTTGTCGAGCTTCTCGTCGGCGTCCAGCGTGGTCGGGCCGTTGGCGGCCTCGGCGATCATCTTCGTCTTGATGCGATCGACGTTCGCCATGGTGATCTGGTTCTCGAGCGCCGCCGGCACCAGGATGTCGCACTCGACCTCGAGCACGTCGCGCGGCCCCGGAAGGTCCTTCCCTCCGGGGAATCCCTTCAGTCCGCCGGACATGTCGCGGTATTCCGACAGGTGGTTGATGTTCAGCCCGTCGGGATTGATCGAGCCGCCGGCGACGTCGCCGATTGCGACGATCCTGCAGCCGTCCTCCTCCGACAGGAACCTGGCCACGTGGTACCCGACGTTGCCGAACCCCTGGATGGCGACGCGCTTCCCCTCGAGCCCGCCCGACAGGCCGAACTTCTTGAGGTCCGCCTTGTACTTGAACGCCTCGCGGATGCCGAACTGCACGCCGCGCCCGGTCGCCTCCTTGCGCCCGCGGATCCCCCCCTGGGTGACCGGCTTGCCGGTGACGCAGGCGAGCGAGTCGACCTGTCCGGGAGAGAGCGCCTCGTAGGTGTCGGCGATCCAGGCCATCTCCTGCTCCCCGGTTCCCAGGTCGGGGGCCGGCACGTTGATCCCGGGGCCGATGAAGTTCTTGCGCATGAGCTCGGAGGTGTACCGCCGGGTGATCCTCTCGAGCTGCTCGCGGGTGTACTTCTTCGGGCTGAGGTTGACCCCCCCCTTGGAACCGCCGAACGGCACGTCGACGATGGCGCACTTGTAGGTCATCAGGGCGGCGAGCGCCATGATCTCCTCCTGCGTCACCATCTCGCTGTAGCGGATCCCCCCCTTGGTCGGCTTGCGGTGCTGCGAGTGCTCGGCGCGCCACCCCTCGAAGATCTGGTACGTGTCGCCGATGCGCACGGGGAACTGCATGTAGTAGACCGCGTTGCAGGCCTTGATCTGGTCCAGGAGCCCGCGCGGCACGTCGAGCGTCGCCGCCGCCTTGTCGAACTGCAGGCTGACGATGTTCCAGAGGTTGAGGTCCTCGCCCGTGCTCTTGCGACGGTTCTCCATCTCGCTCCTCCGCCCCCGGCCGGATGCCCGGACCGGTTCCTGGCGCCGCGTATCCTTGCACACCGGGCCGCCCCGCAACAATGGGGCCTATATATAATGATGCCGACGCGCAGTGGATCGACGGCGCGGGCCCATAGCTCAGCCTGGTAAGAGCAGCTGACTCATAATCAGTTGGTCCCTGGTTCGAATCCAGGTGGGCCCACCGCGGTCTCCCCGGGAGCATCGGCATGGCCGACATAGGCAGCCAGTCCGAGGTCGCGCCGATCAGGCGCCTCCTCCTCAAGCACCCGAAGGACGCCTGGGTCGACCGGCGGCAGGTCGAGGCGCAGTGGCGCGACCTGCGCTTCACCGGCGCCCCCGATCTCGGGAGGGCGCTCGAGGAGTACGAGCGCTTCGTCGAGGTGGTGCGCCTGCCGGGGACCGAGATCGTCTTCCTGCCGCACGACCCCGACACCGGCCTCGACTCCATCTACACGCACGATCCGGTCGTCATCTCGGAGCGCGGG
>DATNEZ010000088.1:0-15873 GCA_035606645.1 Binatia bacterium | reverse complement strand
CCGGTCCTTGTCCTCGCGCAGGGGAATCGAGCGCTCGGTGAACGACAGGTTCTTGGCGTGCAGCGCCACGAAGGCGCGCATCGACCAGGAGGAGATGTTCTTCTCCCCCACGTAGAGAATCAGCTCATCGCCCATCGGTGCCCCCCGTGACGGCACGGGCCGGAGGCGCCGCGCCGCGATCGTGAAGAATGAGGTTCCAGTGCCTGCGGACGAGGGCGTCCCGGATCCCGTCCCGCTCCCCCAGCTCGTAGACCAGGAGCGACGCCGGCCGCGCCTCGTCCTGCCGGTCGAGCGCGATGATGTCCTCCTCCTCCAGGCGCTCGAGGAGCTTGCGGATGGAGAGGACGACCACCTGGTGCGTGATCACCAGCACCCGCTGCCTCGGGTGCTCGCGCACCATCGTGCCGATGAACGAGTGGACGCGCAGGTTGACGTCCGCGTACGACTCGCCCCCGGCCGGCCGGAAGAAGTACTTGCCGACGCGCTTCCGGCGCTCGTCCTCCTCGGGATATTTTTCGCGGATGCCGCGCCGGGTCAGCCCCTCGAAGACGCCCCACTCCTTCTCGCGCAGGCGCTCCTCCTTCACCAGGAGCGGCTTGTGGCGCAACCCGGCCAGGACCTCGGCGGCGGTCTCGAGGGTGCGCTTGTAGGGGGAGACGTACACGACGTCGAACGGCTCCCAGGCGTCCAGGTGAACGCCGGTGCGGCGGGCGTTCTCCCGGCCTTCGGCCGTGAGCGGCACGTCCACGTCGCGCATCTCGAGCCCCAGGTGCACGTCGTGCGAGTGCACCTGCTCGAGATGCTTGCGCCTCTCCGTCGCGAGGCTCTCCGCGTGCCGCATCACGGCGAGACGGAAGGGCCAGCGGGTCGTGGAGACTTCGGCCAAGGGGACCTCCTCGCGATCCGGTTGAATGGAGGGATTCTACCTCAGGAGCGGGCCGGGCATCCGGCCGGGCCGCGCGCCCGCGCGGGCCGGAGCCGCTCTGCTAGAATCCGGCGCTATCATGACGCCAGTCGCCTCGGCCGAGCAGCGGCATCGGTTCCTGATCACCCTCAATTTCCTGGCGGTCTACACGCTGTGGGGCTCGACCTACCTGGCGATCCGCTTCGGGGTGCGCGATCTCCCCCCGGCGCTGCTGGCGGGAACGCGCTTCACCATCGCCGGCGCGATCCTGCTCGCGTGGCTCCTGTGGCGCGGCGTGCCGCTGCCGCCGCGCTCCCTCTTCGTGCCGATCGCGGTCACCGGCATGCTCCTGATGTTCGGGGGGAACTGGCTGGTGACCTGGGCCGAGCTGACGGTCCCGTCCGGCATGGCGGCGGTGATCATCGCGAACCTGCCGTTCTTCGTAGCCGGGATCGAGGCGGTCCGTCGCGACGGCGAGCGTCTGCCACTGGTTGGGATCCTGGGGCTCCTGATCGGCTCCGGCGGCATGCTCATCCTGATGTGGCCCAAGCTGGCGGGCCTCGGCGGGGGGGCGCGCGGGCTCGGCGACTTCCGGGGGGAGCTGGCGCTCCTCGTGGCCAACCTGTGCTGGGCCTGGGGCTCGATCTATGCCCGGAAGCGGATTCGCGGCATCCCTCCCCTGATGGGAGCGGCGCTGGAGATGCTGGTCGCCGGCCTGGCCCTTCTCGGCGCCGGGTTCCTCCTGGGGGAGGGGCCGCGCTTCCACCTGACGACGACCGCCGTCCTGGCCCTCGCCTGGCTGATCGTGGCCGGATCTCTTTGCGGCTACACGGCTTACATCTGGCTCCTGCACCACGTCCCGCCCGCCAAGGTCTCGACCTACGCCTACGTCAATCCGATCATCGCGGTGCTCCTGGGCTGGCTCATCCTGGACGAGGCGCTCGACTGGCGGATGGCCGCCGGCACCGCCGTGATCCTGGTGGGGGTGGCGGTGGTAAACACCGCGCGCGTACGGACCGGCCGCTGAGTCCGCCCCGCGGCAACCCGCCCTTCCGGAGAGGTTCTTCACCGGCCCCTCCCCCTGTGGGGTATATTCCCGCAAGAGTTCCGCAGCGGCGGAGGCGGCATGAGTTCGAGATCGCACCCGGCACGACTCTGCCCCCCACGTGTCCTTTCACGCAGCCTCCTGGCGGCGGCCGCCCTGTCGCTCGGAACGCTCCTCCCGTCCGGTGCCCTGCCGGTCCCCAGGGACCCGGGTCATCCGCCTCCGAAGGCACAGCCTGCGGCCGCCGGCGCGGCGTTCGTTCCGGGCGAAGTCCTGGTCAAGTTCAAGCCCGGATCGGCAGGTGCCGAGCGCTCGAAGGCGCGCTCCGACGTGGCGGGCCACAAGCTGCGCGAGTTCCGGAGCCACGCGGAGCACTGGCGCCTGCCGCCGGGACTCTCGACCGAGGCGGCGATCGCCCGCCTGCGCCGCAACCCGAACGTCGAGTACGCCGAGCCGAACTATCTCCAGCACGCCGCGGTGACGCCGGACGACCCGCATTACCCCCTTCTCTGGGGGCTCCACAACACGGGGCAGACCGGGGGATTCCCGGGGGCCGACATCGGCGCCGAGTCGGCGTGGACCGTCAGCACCGGGAGCCGCTCCGTCCTGGTCGGCGTCATCGACAGCGGCATCGACGTGAACCATCCCGACCTCGCGGCCAACATCTGGACCAACCCGGGCGAGATCCCCGGGAACGGGCAGGACGACGACGGCAACGGCTTCGTGGACGACGTGCACGGCTGGGACTTCGCCAACGACGACAACGATCCGCACGACGACTTCGGCCACGGCACGCACGTCGCGGGGACGATCGGGGCCGTCGGAGACAACGACATCGGGATCACGGGCGTCGCCTGGCAGGTCACGCTCGTGCCGCTCAAGTTCCTGAACGCGAACGGATCCGGTGACACGTCCGACGCCGTGCGGGCGATCGACTACGCCATCGGGATCGGCGCGGACATCCTGAACAATTCCTGGGGCAGCTACAACGACCAGCCTTCGCAGACGCTCCTCGATGCCGTCGGGGAGGCGCTCGAGGCCGACATCCTGTTCGTCGCCGCGGCCGGCAACAACGGCACCAACAACGACGTCATCCCGTTCTACCCGGCCTCGTTCGATCTGCCGAACGTCGTCTCGGTCGCCGCGACGGACGCGTTCGACATCAAGGCGGTGTTCTCCAACTACGGGATCGGCTCGGTCGATCTCGGCGCCCCGGGCGTGGAGATCCTCAGCACCCTGCCGGGGGGCGGATACGGCCTCCTGAGCGGGACCTCGATGGCGGCGCCGCACGTGGCCGGGGCGGCGGCGCTGATCCGCGCGGTGGCCCCCGGGATTCCGGCCTTCCAGGTCAGGCAGAAGCTGCTCGATCTGGCCGTCGCCGTCCCCGCGCTCTCCGCGCAGGTCCGGAGCGGAGGCAGGCTGAGCGCCTTCCTGCCGATCGCGACGCGCGACGAGGTCCCGCCGGGGCCGATCGACGATCTTCAGGTCGACTACACCACCAGCAACTCGATCGTGCTGCGCTTCACGGCCACCGGGGACGACGGGGAGGTCGGCCGCGCCCTGCGCTACGACGTGCGCTACGGCATCGAGCCGATCGACGCCCTCAACTTCGACGACCAGGCCGCGGCGCCCCCGCCGCCCGGGCCGTCGCCGGCTGGAACGGCCGAGCTCCTGGAAATCAGGGCGCTCGATCCCGGCACCACGTATTTCATGGCGATCAGGGTCCTGGACGAGTGGGGGAATCGCGGCCCGGTCGGCGACGGCGTCTCCGCCACGACTCTGCCGCCCCCGACCTTCGACTCCTCGCCGGCGTCGTTCAGCCTGGCGCTGCGCACGGGCGAGACCGCCGCCCGGACCCTGATCCTGAGCAACGCGGGGCAGGGCTCGCTCGACTGGGAGGTGCCGGTGCCGGTGACCGGCGGCGCCGGCCAGGCGTCGGTCTCCGCGGCGGCGGAGCCGGCGGCCGCGGGGGCCGGGGGGCCGGACGCCGCCGGCTACCGGTACATCGACAGCGATCACCCGGGCGGGCCCGAGTTCACCTGGGAGGACCTGACGCAGAGCGGCAGGGGATCGCCGATCGACTCGCTCACGACCGACGACCAGATCTCCGAGGCGATCCCGATCGGCTTCCCGTTCGAGTTCTACGGGCAGACGTACACGGCCGTGCGGGTCACGACCAACGGCTTCCTGACGTTTCTCGGGAACGACGCCCCCTACGCCAACCGGTCGCTGCCGGGGTTCGCGGCGCCGGCCGCGCTGATCGCGCCGTTCTGGGACGACCTGGATTTCGATCACGCCAGCCGGGCCGTGTTCGCGCGCGATCCCGAGACCTTCACGGTTCAGTACACCGGGGTCGTGCCGTATTCCGGCGGGGGGATCGGCTCGTCCACGTTCCAGGTGTCGCTCGAGCGCTCCGGGGAGATCGTCTTCCGCTACCTGTCGATGACCGCGGGCACGAGCAACGCCACCGTCGGCATCCAGGACGCCACGCAATCGATCGGTCTTCAAGTGGCGTTCAACGAGACGTACCTGCACGATCGCATGGCGATCCGGATCTACAACGTCCCGCCCTGGTTGCGCGCCTCTCCGGCGTCGGGGCGGCTGTTCGCCGGCCAGAGCGCGGCGGTCACGGTGAGCGTCGACGCGCGGGGCCTGGACGGCGGGGCGTACGAGGGGACGGTCTTCGTCCGCACGAACGATCCCCTGAAGCCCCTGGTCCCGCACCCCGTGACGCTCCAGGTGACTCCGGTGGCGGCGATCGGGGTGCAGCCGTCGGCGCTCGACTTCGGCAACGTCTTCGTCGGCGACGCCCTCTCCCTGGACCTCCTGGTCAAGAACGTCGGGACCGACACGTTGAACGTCACGGGCATCGCGTCGGGGGATTCCGCGGTCGTCGCCGCGCCGGCGTCGTTCTCCCTGGCGCCGCGCGGCGCGCGGAGGGTCTCGGTGACCTATGCCCCGATCTCGACCGAGGGCCTGGCGTCGGAGCTGGTCATCACGAGCGACGGCGCGAACGCCCCGGTGCTCACGGTGCCGGTGCAGGGGACCGCGTCCCCGCCGCCGCAGATGACCGTCGTGCCCGCCACGTTCGCCGAGACGCTCCAGACCGGCTCGATGGCGATCCGCTCCCTGCGGCTCGGCAACACCGGCGGCAGCGACCTCGTGGTGGGGCTCGAGGCCGAGGTGCCCGGGATCGTGTCCTGGCTGCGCGTCAGCCCGGACCAGGAGACGATCCCGCCCGGCGAGACCCGCGACTTCAGCGTCACGATCGACGCGGGAGATTTCGGCAGCGGCCTCTTGACCGGCGCCATCGCCGTCGGGACGAACGTGCCCGGGTCTGCGGTGATCCACGTCCCCGTGACCCTCACCGTCATCGGCGCGCCCAACCTGGCGATTTCCGACGATCCCGTCGAGATCGTCTCGCAGCAGATCTTCACCGAGCTGGAGGCGCTCACCGTCCACCGGCTGCCGCTCACCTTCGCGCCGGGCGGCGCCGCCTCGATCGAGGTGCAGGTCGACGGAAACTTCGGGAACGCCACCGAGACGGCGCAGGCGAGCGTGGAGGGAACGTTCCTGGGCACGCTCGGACACGTCGGAACGGAATGCGGCACCGACCGGCGCACCTTCCCCCTGGAGACCGCCGCGTTCCGATCGATGGCGCAGGACGGCGTCATCGAGGTGCAGGTGAAGAACTCCCCGACCGTCGACATCTTCTGCCAGACCCACCGGCACACCGTGCGCCTCACCTACCCCGGGGCGCGGACGTCGCTCGACTTCGGCCCGGCGTACACCGGGGTGCGGCGCAGCCTGACCGTCGCCCTTCACAACAGGGGGAGCGAGGTCCTCAAGATCCAGTCGATCGCGACCGGCGCCGCCCAGTTCGTCCCGTCGGCCGCAACGCTGAACATTCCCGCGCGGACCACGGCGGCGCTGACCGTCGCCTTCACGCCCACCGAGGCCGTGCCGTACTCGGCAGCCCTGTCGATCCACAGCAACGATCCCGACACGCCGATCCTGGCCATCCCGCTGCAGGGGGAGGGGCTCCTGCCGCCGGTGATCGCGGTCGACCCGGTCTCGCTCTCGACGACGATCTTCCGGCGGAGCCGTGACCGAAAGGCCCTGAACCTCGCGAACCTGGGCGGCAACGACCTCGAGTACTCCGTCCGGCTCAAGGTGAAGGCCCCTCCCACCCAGCCGGCCGCCTGCTCCCCGCTGGCCTACGTGTCGGAGTGGAGCGGCGGCCGCCTGGCGGCCGTCAACCTGACGACCGGCGCCACCTCGATCGTGGCCTACGCGCTGCGCGGGCCCCAGGCGAACGTGACGATCGACGCGGCGGGAGTCACCGCCTACGTGAGCGAATCGGACACGGGCACCCTCGCGGCGGTCGATCTGGCGACCGGGAGCGTCGTGCGCGTCGCCTCGGGGCTGGACTTCCCGGTCGGGGTGGCGCTCAGCCCGTACGGGAACACCGCCTACGTCAGCGAGGCGCGCGGCGGCCGGATCCAGGCGCTGAATCTGTCGACCGGCGAGGGGACGCTCGTCGCCTCCGATCTGCAGTCCCCGGAGGGGCTGGCGCTCGACGCCGGCGCGACGACTCTCTATGTCGCCGAGCGGCTGGCGCGGCGGGTCCTGGCCATCGACCTGGGGAACGGGGCGATCTCCACCGTGGCCTCGGGCTTCGGCGCCCCGAGCGCCGTCGCGCTCGATCCCGGCGGGACGACGGCGTACGTCACGGATCCCGGGGCAGGTCGGCTGCTGGCGATCGACCTGGTGACCCGCGCCGTGCGGATCGTCTCCTTCGGCCTCGACGATCCCCTGGGCGTGGCGCTCAACGCCGCGGGGACGGTGGCGTACGTCGCCGAGCTGGGCCGGACCAGCCTGACGGCGATCGGCCTGACCAGCGGACTCGTCACCCGCTTCGGATCCGGGCTGTCCGGGCCCGCGGGAGTGGCGATCCTGTTTCCGTCCGGATGCACGTCCGAGTTCCTGTCGGTGGATCCGATGGCGGGGACCGTCGCGCCGGGCGGGTCGATCGATCTCGACGTCCAGTTCGACAGCGGCGATCTGTTCGGAGGGACGTACGAGACGAGCATCGAGATCACGAGCAACGACCCGGTCGCCCCGATCCTCAGGATCCCGGCCTTCCTCACCGTCAATCCCATCTGCCCCGACATGGACAGCGACGGGTACGCCGTCTGCTCGACCTCGTGCGCGCTCGCCGGCGGCGACCGGTGCGGAGACTGCGACGATCTCAGCACCGCGATCCACCCCTTCGTCGCGGAGGTGTGCAACGGACTGGACGACAACTGCAACGGCCTGAGGGACGAAGGGACCGCCGGGCTGGACAGCGACGGCGATCTCATCGGCGACAGCTGCGACAATTGCACCATCGTCTGGAACCCCGACCAGGGGGACTCGGACGGCGACGGCACGGGGGATCTCTGCGAGCTCCAGGCCGTCTGCGGCCGATCGAACCTGAACATGGAGGGCCCCTCCGGGCTCCGGGTGGACGGCGGGGACCTGGCCGCGTTCGCGCGGGGATTCGGTCTCTGCCCCGGGCCGCCCCCCTCGGGTTTCTTGATGGCCAATCTCGATCTCGCCCCGAGCGGGCCGGCCGCATGCGTCGACCTGGCGGATTTCCACCTGTTCATGATGGTGTTCGCGCGCACCTGCGGCGGAGACTGACGATGAGAGCCCTGAGGTACGGCCCGGTTGTCCTGATGTGCGGCGCGATTCTCGCCTGCGGTGGGAAGGGCGGGGGATCGGATCATCCGCCCGGGCCGCCGATCCCGGTCCCGTCGTTCGTGTGCGTCGACGCCGCGCCGGCGACCGACCGCGTGGTCCTGCGCTGCGCCGGGAAGGTCGCCGACGACATCTGGCGCATCGACGTCGTGGCCGGCGTCCCGACGACCTCGACCGACATCAACGGATTCCGGTTCGACGTCACCTTCGACAAGCAGCAGCTGGCGTTCGTCCCCGGCAGCGCCGACAAGGGGGATCTCCTCGACCGGGACGGGCAGACGGTCCTGTTCGCCGCGGCGCTCGATCCGAACGACGCCGGGCGCCTGATCGTCGGCCTCAACCGGACCGGAGGGACCGGCATCCGGGGCCAGGCCCCCAACGACCTGATCATGAGCTTCTGCCTCAGGGCCCTCACCGGCGCGCCGTTCGGGCCCCTCGCCCCCGCGTTCGAGAACGCCCGGGCGGACGATTCGTCGCTGCAGGCCATCCCGGAGATCGGCTTCGACAATGACACGCTGTTCCTTTCGGTTGAATAGTACCGTCCTGGCGCTGGTGTGCGCGGCGTTGCTGAGCGCCACCCTGGGGTGCGCCTCCGCCCGGCGGGCGAGCCCGGCGGCCGTCCCGGGGTCCGCCGAGGGGCGCGCGAAGCCCGCCCCTGCAAGCGCAGGGGGGACCGTCCCGCCTCCCGCGGCAGATGCGGGCGCCGGCCAATCGGCGAACGGTGGGGGAACGCCCGGTGCGGGAGGCTCTGCGGACGCGGGGACCGCGGCGGGGGACGGGACCCCGGCCGCGCCGCCGATCGACAGGCCCCCCGCGGCGGGGGCCGGATCGGTCTTCGGCTCCGTCGGGGTGGCCCCGCCGGCGAACGATCGGCCCGGCGCGGACCGGCCGGAGAGCGCGACCGGAGGCGGGACCGCGACGTCCGGGACGGCCGCTCCGGCCCCCTCGGATCCGGGCCGCGGCGCGGCGGCGGGAGTCCTGCTGCTGCGGCTCTCGGCCAGTCCCGCCGTCCCGCGGGTCGGCGATCGGGTCACCGTGGAGGTGCGCGCGAGCACCCTGGCGCGGGTCGTCGACGCGCCCCTGCACCTTGACTACGACGCGACGCGGCTGCGCTACGAGGCGGGTGAAGAAGGGGACTTCCTGAAACGGGACGGGACCGGGACCGTCTTCCTGATCAACGGCCTCTCCCTGCCCGGCGTCGTCACCGTCGGATTGGGCCGGCTCGATCGCGCGCACGGCCTGAGCGGCTCGGGAACGCATTGCCGCGTGCGCTTCGAGGTGATCGCCCCGGGCGCATCGAGGATCGCCGTCGGCCAGGCGATGGCCTGGGCCGACGACGGGTCGATGCTCAGGGTGGAAACGGACGCCGTCGAGATTCCCGTCCCGGAGCCGTAGGAGGCCGAATACCCGGCCAGGCTTCTAGGAGCCGGCCGCCTCATCGCTCGCGGCCTCGGCCCCTTCGAGGTCGAGCTTCAGGTTCATCTCGTGCCCGGCGACGATCCTCACCTTGCGGCTCACCGTCTCGCCGCCGGGGGTCTTGAGGGCGATCAGGTGCGTCCCCGCGCGCAGGTAGAGCTTCTCCGGGACGCCGTCGAAGTCGTCGACCTGGCCGCGCATCGTCCCGTCCACGTACACCTCGGTCGTCTCGGGCGTCACGTCGAAGTCGATCGCCCCGTGTGGAACGCCGGCGATGACCACCGGCCGGACCATGACCACCGGCCGGCCGACGACGATCGCCACGCGGGCGCGGTGTCGAGGGCGCGGCCTGACGACCACGCGCGCGGTCGCCTCGGACACGAGCGGCGGGGCGAGGCTCACGAGCACGGCGATCGCCAGCGCCAGGGGAATGAAGATCTTGAATCGGGGCTTCGTCACGGGGCTCCTCCTTGGTCTCACGAACCACTTCAATCTCGGTCCGGCCGCCCCTTCCGTCAAGGCCGCGAGGCCGGCCGGGGCCGCACCGTGCCGGCCTCTCTCATTGGAGCCCCGGGCCGGGCGAAGGGTTGAGTTGACAGCCCCCCGGCAGTCGACTATTTTCGCCGCCTTTCCTGGGAGCCCGATGGATCGAGATCCCGAGATGGATGGACCGTCCCCGGACGTCCCGGATTTCAGGAGCCGCCTCCGTCGAGGTCTGGGACGCGGCGGCCACGCCCTGTGGGTCATCGTCCGGGTCACCATCCCGACCTTCGTCGTGATGGACTTCCTCAAGAGGATGGGGGTCATCGATCGGATCGGCGAGGCCTGCGCGCCGGTCATGACGCTCTTCCGCCTGCCCGGCGAGGCGGCGATCCCGGTCCTGCTCGGGCTCCTGCTGAACGTCTTCACGGCCACAGCCGCCCTGGGGAGCCTCGGCCTCTCCGGCGGCCAGGTGACGACACTCGCCCTGATGGTCGGGATGGCGCACACCCTGGTGATCGAGACGGCGGTCCTGAAATCGGCCGGCGCCCGCGTCTTGAGCCTTCTTGGCTACCGTCTGCTGATGGCGGTCCTCGTGGGTCTCGTGGCGTCGCGCCTGCTGATCGGGGCGGCGCCATGATCGGGGAGGCGCTTTTCGACGCGACGGTGTCCGGCGCGATCCTCAGCCTGAAGATCGCGGTCATCCTGGTGCCCGCGCTGGTCCTCTACGACCTGCTCGCCCCCCTGCCGGTCTTCGGCCGCTGCGGCCGGGCGCTGGCCCCTTTCCTGGCGCGGCTCGGCATGTCCCCTCCGTGCACGGTGCCCCTGGCGGCCGGGCTCTTCCTCGGGATCACCTACGGGGCGGGGATGATCCTGCCGATCGCCGAGGAGAAGCGGGTGGGGCCCGGAGAGGTCCAGAGCCTCGGGCTCTTCCTGTGCACCTGCCACGCCATCATCGAGGACACCTTCCTGTTCGCCGTGGTGGGGGCCGGCGGGCCGAGGGAGGTCGCCGCCCGGATGCTCATCTTGATCGGCGTGCGCCTGGGGCTGGCGGTCGCCGTGACCCGCGGGCGGCAAGTCTGGCTGGGATCGAGGTCCCTCCAGGCGTAGGGAAAATCCCCCGGATTTCCTGGATCGGCGCCCTGGCGGTCCCTATATTCCCCCCACATCCCGGACGCGACCGGGCGAGGGCGGAATGGCCGGATCGGCACATGCGAAGTGGCCGGGGGAGACTGCGCCGGAGGATCAGCCAGCGCAGCCGGCGCGGCGTCGGACCGACCTGATCGTCGGGGGCGGCCCCGCCATGACCCGGGTCTTCGAGCTCATCGCGGTCGCGGCGCGCACCGAGATCCCCGTCCTCATCATGGGAGAGAGCGGCACCGGCAAGGAGCTGGTGGCGCGCGCCATCCACTACGGTGGACCGCGGGCCGCCCGCCCCTTCCTGACCATGAACTGCGGCGCCGTGCCCGAGACTCTCATGGAGGACGAGCTGTTCGGCCACGCCCGCGGCTCGTACACCGGCGCCCACGCCGACAAGAAGGGGGTCTTCGAGGAGGCGGAGGGGGGGAGCCTGTTCCTGGACGAGATCGCCGATCTCTACCCGTCCTGCCAGGTGAAGCTGCTGCGCGTCCTGCAGGAGCACGAGGTCCGGCGGATCGGCGAGACGCGGACGCGGCGGGTCGAGGTGCGGATCATCGCCGCGACCAACAAGGACCTCGAGACCGAGAGGCTCGAGAAGCGTTTCCGCGAGGACCTGTATCACCGGATCAACGTCCTGCCGATCGTCCTGCCCCCCCTGCGCGAGCGGCGCGAGGACGTGCCGCTCCTGGTCGACCAGTTCCTGCGCCAGTTCAACCGCGAGCTGGGGCGGTCGATCCGCGGATTCACGCCGGCCGCCATCGAGAGGCTGAAGGCGCAGGACTGGCCCGGCAACGTGCGCGAGCTGGAGAACCGGGTCAAGCAGGCGATGATCATGGCCAAGGAGGACCTGATCGACGCGGACGTGCTGGACGTCTCGGCCGGGACGTCGCCGGGCGCGGCGTTTCCACCGTTCCGCCAAGCCAAGGCGGAGTTCGTGAGGAACTACCTGGCCGGCTGCCTGAAAGCCTCCGCCGGCAACGTCGCCAGGGCGGCGCGGCTCGCGGGGAAGGACCGGAAAGACTTCTACGATCTGATGAAGAAGCACGACGTCGATCCCGCCGTTTACAGGCGCTGAACCGGTCCCGCGGGGGCGTGGGGAAAACCCCGCGCCTGCGCCCGAATCCCCCACACCCGAAATCACCGCAATCGTGATCCTGTCGGGAAATCCCCCCACCGCGCATTCCCTTTTCTGTCATGCGCCATTCGGGCGTTCCGTCCGCCGTTTCCAACCTGTTGACCACAAGGGACTAGCCGCCGGTGTGGCGAGGTCCCCCCGGGGCACGCGGTTCGCAGTGCAGTCACCCGGAGGTCCGTGTCATGAGGTCCAGCAAGGGGAGAGAGTCGCAGCCGGACGACAAAGGCGCGCCCCATCCCCGCCCCGACATCGCCGGCCGGGTGCTCGACTATTTCCGCCGCAACGCCGAGGCGATGGACTCGGCGGAGGGGATCGCCCGCTTCTGGATCCGCGAGGACCGGGACGTGGTGGAGCGCTGCCTCTCCGACCTCCACGCCAGAGGCCTCCTCGAGCAGCGCCTGATCGGCGGCACCGCGTTCTATTCCTGTCTCCACCAGGCCGCTGCGGCGTCCGGGCCCGTTGTGGCGTCCGCGCCCGCGCGGGCGAACGGAACCCCGCTCGGGGCGGCGACGCCTCAGGTCGCGGCGCCCGAGGCTGCGAAGCGGACCGGGGGCGCGGGGCGCATCCTGGTCGTCGACGACGATCCGTCGGTGCGCGAGTTCCTGGTGGCGGCCCTCGAGGGTGAGGGGCACGCGGTGGTCGCGGCCGAAGGGGGCCAGCGCGGCATCGAGCTGTTCCAGGAGGGGGCGTTCGACCTGGTGGTCACCGACGTCCGCATGCCCGGCACCACGGGGCTGGAGCTGCTGCGGACGATCAAGCGCCTGAGCCCGGACGTCGAAGTGATCGTCGTGACGGCGCACGCCAGCGTCGACACCGCGATCGAGGCGCTGCGGGACGGCGCCTACGATCTGATCACCAAGCCCCTTCCGGACGTCGAGGCCCTGTTCCGCGTCGTCCGCCGCGCGCTGGAGAAGCGCCGCCTTTCCGACGACAACCGCCGGCTCGTCAAGAGCCTGCACGGACGCAACGTCGAGCTGACGCAGACAGTGGCGCGCCTCGCCGCCGTCAACGAGATCGGCAAGGCGACCGCGGGGCTCCTCGACGTCGGCGATCTGTACGGCTCGCTGGTGCGGCTGGTGGCCCAGCACCTGCAGGCGCGCCGCGTCTCCGTCCTGGTGTCGGGCCCCGATTCGGATGTCCTGACGCTCATCGCCTCGGTCGGCATTCCCGAGGAGGAAGGGACCACTTTCAGCCTGCGTGTCGGCGAGGGGATCGCCGGCCGGGTGGCCGCCTCGCAGGCGCCCCTCCTGGTGCAGGACATCGGCAAGTCCGATCTCAAGTCGATGCGCACCGGCGCGCGCTACAGCACGTCGTCGTTCATGATCACCCCCCTCACGGTCTCCTACCCGATCCGCTACCAGCGCAAGCGCATCGGGGTGATCAACGTCAGCGACAAGCATTCGGGGGAGCCGTTCGACGAGAGGGACCTCGAATTCCTCTCGACGCTCGCGTCGCAGATGGCTGTGGCGATCGAGAACGCCCGCCTGGTCAAGGACATGGAGGACGGGTACCAGTCGACTCTCGTCGCCCTGATCCAGGCGATGGAGGACCTGGCCCCCGGGGCCCGCGGGCATTCACGGCGGGTGACGGAGGTCTGCGCCGCCGTGGCCCGCGGCCTCGGACTGCCCGGCGAGCGCGTCGATCTCGTGGTGCGCGCCGCTGCCCTGCACGAGCTGGGACGCGTCGCCGCGCGCCCGGCGGAGGCCGAGCTCGCGCACGGCGGACCCCGCGAGGACGCGGACCGTTACGCCGCCACCGTGGCCGCCGCTGCGCGCATGCTCGCCCCGATCACCTCGCTGCGCAAGGTGCGGGAGATCATCCTGCGCTCCGCCGAGTGGTTCGATCCCGCCTCCCACCCGATCGACCCCGACGGCGCCGGCATCCCGATCGAATCGCGCATCCTGGCGTGCTGCGAGGAGTTCGTCGCGCTGTGCGCGGACGCCGGCGGGTCCGCGGCGCGGGCCCTGCAGGAGCTTCGCAGTCGCACCGGGCGCCGGCACGACGCGGAGGTCGAAGCGGCCCTGGCGCGGGCGATCGCGGAACAGGACGCTCCCGGAGGGCTGCGATGACGCGCGGAGGCGCACGCGAGGTCGCCGTCCAGGGTCTGCGCAAGGCGGCGCTTCTCACCGCCGCGCTTCTCCTCGCGCTCGTGTTCGGCGTGCGGGACGCCGCGGCGCAGGCGATCACCTTCGACAGCGCCAGCAATTCCGTGGGGCTCAACGTGGGCAGCCTGACCTGGTCCCACACCGTCGGAGCGGGAAGCGGCCGGATCGTGGTGGTCGGCGTCTCGATTCGGGGGAACAGCACCGTGACCGGCGTGACCTACGCGGGCCAGGCCCTGACCGTCGTGGGGACGGTGAGCAACGGCGGATCCAATCATGTGGAGATGTGGGCGCTCGTCGCGCCGCCGGCCGGGACGGCGAACGTCGTCGTCAGCCTGTCCTCGTCCGCCCATGTCGTGGGCGGCGCCTCGTCGTTTCTCAATGTGAATCAGACCACGCCCTACGGACCGTTCGCCTCGACCACCAACAACACCAGTCCCATCACCCTGGCCGTGACGAGCGCGGTCGGAGAGGTCGTCATCGACACCGTGGTCACGAACGGTGATGTCGTGAGCCTGACCCCGGGGGCCGGGCAGACCGAGCGCTGGAACAACTTCACGGGAACCAACGCCAGCAACGCCCGCGGGGCCGGAAGCACCCAGCCCGGTGCGGCCTCCCTGACGATGACCTGGACGATGGGATCGCCCAAACCGTATTCGATCGGGGCGTTCTCCCTGAAACCCGTGGCGGCGCCGGTCCTCACGATCTCCAAGACCGATTCCCCCGATCCGGTCGCGGCCGGCTCGAACATCACCTACACGATCAGCTACGGCAATACGGGCGGGAGTCAGGCGACCGGCGTGGTGATCACCGACACGATCCCCGCCAACACCAGCTTCGTGAGCGCGACCGGAGGCGGGACGCTGGCGGCGGGAGTCGTGACCTGGAACATCGGCACTGTGAACGCTGGCGCCTCGAGCAGCGTCCAGCTGGTCGTCGCGGTCGCCAGCCCGCTGAACAACGGGACGGTGATCACCAACGGGACCTACGACATCGACAGCGCGCAGACGGCCCCGACGAGCGGCGCGGCCGTGACCACCACGGTGACGTCCGCCCCGGTGATGAACATCAGCAAGACCGACGCGCCGGACCCGGTCGCGGCCGGCAGCAACATCACCTACACGATCAGTTATTCGAACACCGGCAACATGAACGCCACCGGTGTGGTGATCACCGACACGATCCCGACGAACACCTCCTTCGTGAGCGCCACCGGCGGCGGGACGCTGGCGGCGGGAGTCGTGACCTGGAACATCGGCAACGTGGCGGCGGGGGCGTCGAGCAGCGTCCAGCTCGTCGTGGCCGTCACGAGCCCGCTGGCCAACGGGACGGTCATCACCAACGGGACCTACAGCATCGACAGCACGCAGACCGCGCCGACGAGCGGCGCGGCGGTGACCACGACGGTGACGTCCGCCCCGGTGGTGAACATCAGCAAGACCGACTCGCCGGACCCGGTGAACGCGGGCAGCAACATCACCTACACCATCAGCTACTCGAACACCGGCAACATGAACGCCACGGGAGTCGTGATCACCGACACCATCCCGGCGAACACCTCGTTCGTGAGCGCCACAGGCGGTGGGACGCTGGCGGCAGGGGTCGTCACCTGGAACATCGGCAACCTGGCGGCGGGGGCCTCGAGCAGCGTCCAGCTGGTGGTGGCGGTTGCCAGTCCGCTGGCCAACGGGACGGTGATCACGAACGGGACGTACAGCATCGACAGCACGCAGACCGCCCCGACGAGCGGCGCGGCCGTGACCACGACGGTGTCCTCGGCGCCGGTGATGAACATCAGCAAGACCGACGCGCCGGACCCGGTGAACGCGGGCAGCAACATCACGTACACCATCAGCTACTCGAACACCGGGAACATGAACGCCACGGGCGTCGTGATCACCGACACCAT
>DATNEZ010000078.1:0-3105 GCA_035606645.1 Binatia bacterium | reverse complement strand
CCCCGGTGGCCCGCGAGTAGACGTACGACGCATCGAGGGCCCAGCGGCGCGAAAGGCGACGCGTGGCCTGCACCTCGATCGCGCGATAGCGCGCCTCGTTCTGGTTGCCGATCCTCAGGACCTGGTTGAAGAAGGGGTTGTTGATGTAGAGGTCCGGCTTGCCGTCCGGGATGGCGAGATCGGGGAGGTCCCCTTGCGGATCGTGCAGGATGAGGCCCAGCTGGTCGAGAAACCCGCCGCCCGCGGGATCCGGCAGGGTGTGATGGTTGAGGTCGACGTCCTGGAGCTGCTCGCGGTAGTCGCGCCGGATGTAGCGGACGCCGAGGATCAGCTCGGGGGCCACCTCCCGCTCGAATCCGACGGTGGTCTCGTCGCTGTACGGAGTCTGCAGCGCCCGATCGACCTGGGTGATGGTCGGGGCCGAGAAGTGCAGCGGATCTCCGACGTGGGCGTTGGGCGATCCACGGGCCGGCTCGACCGAGAGCGCGTCCAGGCCAGTGAGGCCGTCGGCGTCGAACAGGTAGTAACGCTGCAGCCAGTCGGGCCCCTGCTCGCCGACGATCGTGCTCAGGAACAGCCGATCGTAGAAGCGTCCCCAGGTGGCGAACAGCTTGGTCCGGCCGGTCGAGGCGGGATCCCACGACACGGCGAGCCGCGGCGCGAGGTTGTTGTTGGTGAGGTGGAAGGTCTCCGCCGTCTGCACCGGCACCCCGGCGTTCCGGAGGAACTCGTCGGTGAGTTTCTGCCCCGAGATCGCCCCGGGGATCAGCGCCAGCAGCTGGCCCGGATCGAAGGCGAGCGACTCGTGGTCGCGGGTGAACCGCGTGACCGCAGCATGGCGCAGGGCCTCGACGGTGGCGGCGGTCGTCAGCGGCGATCCCCCGAAGAGCGGATCCGCGAGGATCCCGAGGCTCCGGACGCCGTTCTGATCCGCCTGGTAGTCCTGGAGGACCGTCTCGGCCCCCATGAGCCCCAGGAGCCTCCCGACGTCCCCTTTTTCGACCGCCGGATCGAACTGCGTGTACCCGGCGCTCGTGGTCTGTTCCCGATCGAACCGGACGCCCAGGCTCAGGCTGAGATTCGGGACCGGTTTCCAGGTGTCGGACAGGTAGGCGCCGGCCGCCAGTCCGGTCGCCTCCCCCTCGGTCCTGGGCCCGGTCGGCAGGATGACGTTGACCGTCGACTGGCTGCCGTACACGCTGGTTTCGTTGGTCGGGGCCCCCTCCCGGACCACCGGCAGGCAGATTCCGAACCGGCAGACGATCGGGAAGTCCTTGACCGCGCGGACGGCATTCGCGTCGGTGGCGCGGGTGAACTGCTCCCGCTCGACCTGGTAGCCGAAGCGGAGATCGTGGCTGCCGCGGAAATCCGGTTCCGTGATGGAGAGATCCTGCCGCAGGGAGAAGCGGGCGCGGCGGTCGTTGAATTCGAGGTAATTGGGGCCGCTGATGGTGCCGGTCAACAGGTTGATGGTGTGGTCCCGATCGGCCTGGATGGGAGCGCGGTGACCGTACGGGTAGTCGCTGGACGGAAAGGGGGTGTCGTCGAGGTGCCCATTGCCGTTGCGGTCCTCGTTTCCCGCGTCGAGCCGATGATCGCCGTCACGATCCTCGTTCTTGTCGAGCAGGCCGTTGCCGTTGGCGTCCTCGTCGATGGTGTCGAGATGTCCGTCGCAGTCCCGGTCTTCCCGCAGGTCCCCTTCGCAGCCGCCGACCATCGTCAGGCGTCCGTCCCGGTCGAGATCCTCCCCCGGGCCCAGCTTGCGGTTGGGGTTGACGTCCTCGAAGACGTCGAAGGCGCCGTCCCGATCGTAGTCCTCCCCGGGGTCCCGCTCGAAGGCGTCGTTGAAGCCGTTGCGATTCCCGTCGCTGTAGAGAAAACCGTCGCCGTTGGTGTCCTGGCCGAGGTTCGGGATCTGCCCCGGATGCGTGTCGAGATAGCCGAGGGTCGTCTCGAGCGCCACCGACGGGCTCAGGATCGCCGTGTGCCGGCCGCTGACCAGCGTGCCCCCGGCGCGCAGCGTGTAGCCGTTCTCGGCCTCGGTGAAGGAGGTGAGCCCCTGGTTCAGGAACTCCTGCGGGGCGCGGGTCACGGTCAGGTTGAGTCGCCCGTTCTGCGTCGCCTGCCAGGTCAGCTTGAGGAAGTCGCGCTCCTGCCGCACCCCGGTGACGAAAGCCTGGGTGATCACGTTCGTCGGCACGTCCTGGCGGATGCGCTCGAAGGCCGCGTAGAACCAGGCACGATCGCGCACGATCGGACCGCTGAGCGAAAGGAACGGCAGCGAGTCGTGGAACGAGAGCGCGGTCTGGTCCGGCGGGGCGAGGCCGCCGTGCAGCTTCGGGTCGTCGAACCCGGCTCCGTCGCCGTCGAGCCGCGAGGAGCGGTAATAGAACTTGAACGTCCCCATGAAGCGATTGCCGCCCGACTTCGTCTGGATGTCGACGAAGCCTCCCTGGGCCCGGCCGTACTCGGCGGCGGCGGCCGCCGTCTTGATCTCGACCTCCTGGATCGACTCGATGTTCAGCTCGATCCCTCCCTTGCCGGTGAGCGGATCGGTCATCGAGATCCCGTCGATCAGGGTTCCGACGTCGGTGTCGCGCGCCCCGTGGATGTTGGGGGCGCCGTCCCCGTCCACGTCGGTCACGCCGGGGGCCAGGGTGAGCAGGTCCTGGTAGTTGCGCCCGAGGATGGGGAGGGCGTCGATGATCTCGGCTGAGAATGTGCTGCCGGCGCCGGCGTCGTCCAGCCGAATCGCTTCCTTGTAGGCGCGCACGCGCACCTCTTCGCGCACCGAGGAGGCGGCCTGCAGAACGATGGTGACGGAGGTGATCCGGCCCCGCTCGGCGACAAGATCGGTCATCTCGATCGTGGCGAACCCGTCGGCGGCGATGTGGAGCGTGTAGGACGCCCCGGGCCGGAGGCCGGGGAACCGGAACGCGCCGCGTCCATCGGTGCGGGTCGGCTCGATCTCGCGCCCCTCCGGCGAGCCACCGAGACGGACGGCCGCCCCCGCGATCGGCAGCCCGTTCGCGTCCAAAACCGTCCCCTGGAAGGCGCCGACGTCCTGCGCCCCCGCCGGCGCGGCGGCGAGCGGACCGAGGAGAA
>DATNEZ010000053.1:0-6558 GCA_035606645.1 Binatia bacterium | reverse complement strand
GATCTCTCCGAACGGCACGCGCAGCGGCGCCCCCTGCCCCGTCCCGTCCAGGAGCAGCGCCCCTTCTTCGTCCACCCCGGCCACCGTCCCCTCGCAGCGCCCCGCGGGGCCGTCGACGGTCACCCTGCGGCCGCGCGGCAGCGCCGACAGGGCCTCCCATTCCTTGAGCAGGTCGGCGCTCTGACCGCGCAGCACCACGCCGTAGCGCCGCTCGAATCCTTCCAGGATCGCCGCCAGGATCGGCGCGCGATCGACCACGGCCCCGCCCTCGACCCGGACGGAGGTGGCGCGATCCGCCAGGGGGCCGAAGTCGTCCGCGGTCTGGTTGACGTTCACGCCGATCCCCATCACCATCTCGCGGATCCGCGGGTCCGACCCGCGGCTCTCCGCCAGGATGCCGGCGATCTTCCGGCGGCCGACCACGACGTCGTTCGGCCACTTGATGCCGGCCTGGACGTGGCAGGCCTCGCGCAGGGCCTCGGCGACCGCCACCGCCGCCGTGAACGTGAACAGCGGCGCCCGGGTGGCGGCGACGTCCGGCCGGAGGATGATCGAGACGTAGATGCCCACCCGCGACTGCGAGGCCCAGGTCCGCTCGCGCCGGCCGCGTCCGCTCGTCTGCTCCTCGGCGAGGACGATGACCCCTTCGGGCTCCCCCGCCGCCGCCAGATCCAGGGCGCGATCGTTCGTGGAGCCGATCGTCGGGTAATAGACGATGCGATGCCCGAAGACCGCCGAGCGCAGGTGCCTCTGCAGCGAGGCCGGCGTCAGGCAGAGGCCGGTCGTCTCCTCGCTCACAGGGGCACCAGGTCGAGCGCCAGGTCCGAGGCGCGCACGGAGTGCGTGAGCGATCCGAGGGAAATCCGATCGACGCCCAGCGTGGCCAGGAACGGGATGTCGTCTTCCTGCACTCCCCCGGACACCTCGAGAAACGCCCGCCCGCGGGCCATGGAGACCGCCCGGGTCAGGGTCGGGCGGTCCATGTTGTCGAGGAGAATGGCCTCCGCCCCCGCCTGGAGCGCCTCGCTCACCTCGTCGAGGGTCGAGGCCTCGACCTCGATCCGGGACGCTCCGGCCCGATCGTCCGCGAGCGACCGGCGCGCGCGGCGGACCGCGCTGCCCACCCCTCCCGCCAGCCGGCAATGGTTGTCCTTGATCAGCACCGCGTCGTAGAGACCGCTGCGATGGCTGGTGCCGCCCCCCGCGCGCACGGCGTATTTGTCCAGGGGACGCAGTCCGGGGACCGTCTTGCGCGTGTCCGAGATCTGGACCGGCGCGCCGGCGAGGCGTCCCACCGCGCGCCGTGTGGCGGTGGCGATCCCGGACATCCGCTGCAGGAAGTTGAGCGCCGTGCGCTCGCCGGCGAGGATCCCCCGGGCCGGCCCTTCCACGGTCGCCACGGGATCCCCCGGCCGGCGCTCGTCGCCGTCCTGGCAGTCCTCCCGGAACGTCAGGGCGGGGTCCACCTGGGAGAACACCTCCCGGGCGACCGCCAGCCCGGCCACAATCAGCCGCTCACGCGCCGCGAGGGTCCCCCTGGCCCGGGCGTCCGGATCGATCACCATCCGTGACGTCAGGTCCCCGGGCCCCAGGTCTTCCTCGAGCGCCGCGCGCACGGTGCGACGCACGATCTCGGCATCCAGCATGGATGCCCGGATTCTCCCACACGCTTTGGAAGGCGGTCAACCGAGGCGCAGCGACTCGACGGTGGCGGTCAGGCGGCCGATCTTCTCCTGCAGCTCCTGGTGGATCCGGCGCGCCTTGTCGACCGCTTCGGGCCGGGCCTTGCCGATGAAGTCGGCGTTGCCCAGCTTGCGCGCGTGCCCCTCGGCCTCCTTGGAGAGCTTGTCGATCTCGCGCAGCAGCCGTCGCTTCTCGGCCTCGAGATCGAGCACGCCGGCGAGGGGCACGGCCAGATCGAGGCCCGGGACGACGGCGCGGGCCGCCGGCCCGAGGCGCGTCATGTCGGGCGCCTCCTCCACCGACTCCAGCCGCGCCAGGGCCGCGATCGTCGCCGCGTTCCGGGCGATCACCCGGCCTGCCTCGAGGTCCCCCGCGCGGTAGAGCAGGGGAAGGCGGCGGCCCGGGTCGATGTTCAGCTCGGCCCGGATGTTGCGGATCCGGGAGACCACCTCCATCACGCGCTCGATCTCCCTCTCGGCCGCCTCGTCGATCAGGCCGGGATCGGGCGCCGGATAGGGGGCCAGCGCGATCGTGTCGCCCCGGTGCGGAAGCCGTTGCCAGAGATCCTCCGTCAGGAACGGCATGACCGGGTGGAGCAGCCGCAGGACCGATTCCAGGACGTGCAGCAGGACCGCCTGCGCTCGCTCCCGATCGGCGGCATCGGCCCCGGGAAGCAGGCTGGGCTTGGCGATCTCGAGATACCAGTCGCAGTACTCGTGCCACAGGAACTGGTACAGGGCGTTGGCCATCTCGTCGAAGCGGAATTCCTGGAGGCGCTCGTCCACGGTCGAGGCGAGTCGCGACAGCCGGCTCAGGATCCAGCGATCCCCCGCCGACAGGCGGTCCCGCGCCGGGAGGGGCGGCGCCGCAGAGCCCGTCCCCGCGTCGCCGCGGTTCATGAGGACGAAGCGCGCCGCGTTCCAGATCTTGTTGGCGAACGCCCGGTACCCCACCATCCGCTCCTCGGCAAGCGGCAGGTCGGACCCCGGAGTGGCCATGGCGGCGAGCGTGAAGCGCAGCGCGTCCGCGCCGTAGCGGTCGATGAGATCGAGAGGATCGATCACGTTGCCGCGGGTCTTCGACATCTTCTGCCCCTCGGCGTCGCGCACCAGCCCCGTGATGTACACGCGGTGGAACGGCACGTCGGGCATGAGGTGCAGGCCCATCATGATCATGCGGGCCACCCAGAAGAACAGGATGTCGAAGCCCGTGACCAGGACCGTGGTCGGGTAGTAGCGGGCCAGGTCCGCCGTCGCCTCGGGCCAGCCCAGCGTGGAGAACGGCCAGAGGCCGGAGGAGAACCAGGTGTCCAGGACGTCGGGATCCTGCTTCAGGACGGTGCCGCCGCAGCGCCCGCAGACGACGGGCGCCTCGCGAGCCACGTGGATCTCGGCGCACGTCCCGCAATGCCACGCGGGGATCTGGTGCCCCCACCACAGCTGCCTCGAGATGCACCAGTCGTGGATCTTCCCCATCCACTCGTTGTAGCTGTTGACCCAGTACGGCGGAGTGAACCGGACGCGCCCCTCCGCGACGGCGCCCATCGCCGCGTCCGCCATGTGCTTCACGCGGACGAACCACTGGGTCGAGAGATACGGCTCGATCACCGTGTTGCAGCGCTGGCACCGGCCGACGTTGTGGAGGTGGTCCTGCACGCCGACCAGGTGCCCGCCCGCCTTCAGGTCCTCGACCACCAGGCGCCGGGCCTCGAAGCGATCGAGCGAGCGGTAGCGGGCCGGCACGTTCTCGTTCATCCGCCCCTGCTCGTCCATCACGATCAGGGGAGGCAATCCGGTGCGCCTGGCGGCCTCGAAATCGTTGGCGTCGTGCGCCGGTGTGATCTTGACGGCGCCGGTGCCGAACTCCTTGTCCACGAACGCGTCGGCCACGATCGGGATCTCGCGGCCGGCGAGCGGCAGCACCACGCGGTGGCCCACCATCGCCCGGTAACGCGGGTCGTCCGGATGCACCGCCACTCCGGTGTCGCCGAGCATGGTCTCGGGACGGGTGGTGGCGACGTCGATGCCGCCCCCGCCGCCCGCGAACGGGTAGCGCACGGTGTACAGGTGCCCCTGCGTCTCCTGCGGGATCACCTCGAGATCGGAGATGGCGGTGCGGCAGCGCGGGCACCAGTTGACGATGAACTTGTCGCGGTACACGAGCCCGGCCTCGTGCAGCCTGACGAACGCCTCGCGGACCGCCCGCGACAACGCCGGCTCCATGGTGAAGCGTTCGCGCGTCCAGTCGCAGGAGCACCCCAGCCGCTTGAGCTGGCCGATGATGGCCCCCCCGTACTCCTCCTTCCAGCGCCACACGCGCTTGATGAACTCCTCGCGCCCGAGCGCCTCGCGGCTCGAACCCTCGCTCTGGATCTGGCGGTCCACCACCATCTGGGTGGCGATGCCCGCGTGGTCCGTCCCCGGCAGCCAGAGCACGTCCTCCCCCTTCATGCGCCGCCAGCGGGCCAGGATGTCCTGGAGCGTGTTGTTGAGGGCGTGCCCCATGTGCAGCCGCCCGGTGACGTTCGGGGGAGGGATGACCATGCAGAAGGCAGGCCGATCGCTTTCGGGGCGGGCCGTGAACACACCCAGGCGCTGCCAGTGGTCGTACCAGCGGGTTTCGATCGTTCCTGGTTCGAACGCCTTCTCGAATTCCATGTTCGTTCCGGTGCGTGACGGCTGATCCGGGGGGTGTGACCGGGGAGGCGGAGGTCCTGGAGCTATCCCGAGTGGCTGTCCTCCAGCTCCTTGATCCGGCGGCGGACGAGATCCTCCGCCACGCCGGGGACCACTTCCCAGGCGATCTCGCGCACGACCCGGTCCGCCAGGCGCTCGACGACCTTGTCGGCGATCAGATCGATCATCTCGGGGGTCAGGGCGACGCCCCTCCCGTCCCCCGCCGACACGTGGGCCGGCGCAGCCGGCGCGGATGGAACCGGCGCCTGCATCCCCGCGGGCTCGGGCCGCTCCACCTCGGACGGCTCGTCGAACGACTGCCACGTCTCCGCCGGGGGGGCCTCGGGAGGCGGGGTCCACGCGGGACCCTCGTCCGGCCGGGCCGCAGCGGACGGGCCTGCCGGGACTTCGTCGACGAGGTCGAATTCCTGCTCGAAGGACCCCTGGAAGGCGTCCTCGGCGCCCAGGCTCCCCATCGGGGCGCCGGAGCCCCCCTCGCCGGCCTGAGCGTGACCGCCGCGCGCAGACGCCGGCCGACCCACGGGATCGTCGAAGCGATCCGGGACGACCTCCGTGTCCATCTCGCTCGCCATGCCGAGGTCTGCGAAGCCGACGTACGAGCCGCCCGACGCCGGATCGGGAGGGGCCATGGCCGGGTGCGGTCGGGACATCTCCTCCCGATCCTCCGCCTGCCGATCCGGCGCGTGGGCGGAGAACGAGGGCACGGCCGGGACCGGGGATGTCGGGGCCAGGGCCTCGCGCGCGCCGAAGCCGGCCGGGCCGGCCGCCGGGGCCGTCGCGCCCGGGTGGAGAGCGCGCATCCCCTCGGAAGGACGTCCCGGGTCGACATGATAGATGTCTCCCCCCGAGATGATGTCCATCTGCCCGCCCTGCTCGTCGCTGGAGACGGCCGGCGTGGCCGCGATGAGCTCCTCGACCTTGCCGACCAGGACCTGCGATTCGAACGGCTTGGTCACGTGGCCGTTCGCCCCGGCGGCGTCGGCCCGCTTCTTGTCGAACGGCTCGAACGTGCCGGTGAGCAGGAGGACGGGAATGCCGCGCGTCGAGGCGTTGCGCTTGAGCTGCTCGCACACCTCGTAGCCGTTCTTCTCGGGCATGATGACGTCGAGCAGCACGATGTCGGGGCGCACCTCGGCCACCTTCTTGAGCGCCTGGCCGCCGGTCGAGACGCAGATCACCCTGTAGTCGGCCTCGGAGAAGGTCAGCTCCACGACCTTCTGGATGGTGATGCTGTCATCCGCCAGCAGGATCGTCTTCACCGGCTCCCTCCATGGCGCGCGGCGGACCCGCCGCCGGCACGCCCAATGACGCGAACAACGTGACGGGATCGAGGAGGACGACCGCCTCCTCGTCCCGGCGCACCACATCCCTCACGAATGCCCGGCTCACGGCGCATCGGTCCTCCGTCGCGTCCTCGAGACCGGCTCCCTGCCCGCACTGCTCCAGGAGATCGACCCGATCTCCGAGGAGCCCGAGCCTCGCCTCGCCCCAGTCGCAGACGATGAGGTGCTCTCCTTCCTCCCCCGTCGGTCCGCCCCGGTCCGGCACCGCGGCCGACCAGAACGGGCGGAAGGCCCGCAGGTCGTAGACCGGAAGGGCCACGCCGCCGAGGAGGGCCACGCCGCTCACGAACGAGTGGCTCCCGGGCACGGGCACGACCGTCGGCCGCGCCACGACTTCGCGCACGACGCGCAAAGGCAGCGCCGCTTCGGCCCCGCCCACATGGAATCGGATGAGCCAGCTGGCGTCGGGCCCGCTCACAGCATCCCGTCCTGGTCCAGCACCAGTCGCGGCGACGGCCCGTCGGAAAAGACCCCGCGGAACACGCGTGCCGGCCGCGCGAAGATGAAGGGCGGCAAGGGAGCGATGTCCGCGGGCGCGACGTCCCGTATCGACTCGGTGCCGTCCACCGGGACGATGGCCCGGCTGCGGGACCCCTCGAGGAGCAGGTACAGGGGGGCGCGCGCCGGGGGCGCGCCCGCGGCGGCGCGCAGGTCGATCAGCCGGAGGCGCTCGCCCTGGAACACGGCCCCGGACTGCTCCAGGTGGAGGTCCTCCTCCTGGGTCGGGTCGAGTATCCGCCTCACGACATCGGCCTGGACCGCATAACGTGCCTGACCTACGCTGACCATGAGGAATTTCATAACCCTCTGCAAAAACTAGCCCAAAGGACCCACCC